>NZ_QSCW01000011.1:0-71283 GCF_003463445.1 Collinsella sp. OF02-10 | reverse complement strand
GAGGCGGGGCATGCCCCGCCTCTTACACCACATCTCTGCACGCTACCTTGTAGCAAGCTATCTACCTGCGATTTTGTGAAGCAGTTTAGTCGGTCTGCTCGGCGGGTCCTAAATAGTCTACTCACTTGCCGCGCAAGGCTTCCGCATGAGAAAAGAAGCGGGGTTTTCAACAACGCTCCGTCCAGTTCTTGGCAAGCTTTTGGCCAGTTGGGGAGGGCTGTTGAAAACTTAACAGTCCGTTCGACGCCCTTTTCAGTGCGTTCGCGCCAATGCGTGAGTACCAGGGTTGAAATCCGTGTTCTCCTGTGCCTATGAAGGATCTACTTTGTGACATATCGGCTTTTAGGTACTGGCGCTTGCCCCCTCAAGTCTTTGCTTTGTGTCCGCCGCTTCCACGACCGGAAGAAGACCGGCAGCGATATGACCTTGTCCGTAACCCGACGGCTAAGGTTGCGCTCGGCTTTCCGTTGTATACGTTGGTTCGAACGAGAAACAAGCGGACTTGCCCTGCCGGCATGAGGCAGCGGCTGTTTCTCGGTGAGCTCCCCAGGGAATCCGTGCTAGAAACGGAGCATGGGTTTTTGGTTACGTCTCCTCTGATGACGGCATTCATCATGTCGCGACATCTGACGGATCTCCAGCTTCTTTTCGTATTGGCGGAGATGTGCGGCTTGTTTGCGGTGTGTGCCCTGCCGGCGGCACTTGAGGCGGAGCTTTCGCGTGCAATTGATTCGGGCGCGATTTCGACAACGTTCGGTTGGGTGCGCTGCCCGTCCGAGGACGGCACCGCCTCAAATTTATGGCGTCGAGACGCTTTGGTTTTGGGCGGAGACCTTGACCGTTTTTGTTCAGATGTTTGCGGGATGCGTTACGGCAATAGATTTATAGCGGTATCGCAACTCGTTCCATTGGGCGCCGCGTCGCCTTTTGAGGTCGAGGCGTATTTGCTACTTGCACTGCCGCGATCCCTGGGAGGCGAAGGTTTTTGCGGCATAGAGCTTAATGTTGAAGTGATGCTAAGCACAAGTGCTCGAGCGATTGTGGGAAAGTCCCGTGTGTATATCGACCTACTTCTTTCTTCGCCGGACGGCAGGCGACAGGTGGCCATTGAATGTCAGGGAAAGGCCTCGCACGGATGCGCAGGGGATGGCTTGCGTGACGCTGACCGCATGACGGCCCTTCAGGCCATGGGCTACGATGTACTTCTCCTGACACACAGACAGATATCCGATGAGGGTAGATTCCACGCGATCGTTAAGGCCGTATGCAGGATGCTCGATGCTGAATATCGTGATAAAAGCTCAGATGAGCAAAGGGCTGAGACATTACTCCGGTCTGAACTATTCGTTGACTGGACAAAATTGGGAGTAGTTGACGGAAAGATGCCCGTTAGACACAAAACAGCTCGATCGTGGACGGCTGCGGTTCTAAGTGAGTAGGCTTTTGGCACTTTGGCGACCAGGCCGTTTTGAAACAAGTCATTTACCTGCGACTTTATAAAGCAATACGGATGGTCTGCTCGGCAAGTTTCGAAAAGTCTACTCACTTAGTTTTTGACGAGAGACCGATGCCGAAGATAGCTCTATTTCAGGGCGTTAACGAGTCCTCGAGACACAAAAAGGCCCGAACCAATACGGTCCGGGCCTTCTTCGAGCTAGAGGTTATGTCTCAGGCGGTTGGCTTAGCCAAAGTAACGCTTGAGCAGGCCGGCGAAAGCCTTGCCGTGGCGAGCCTCGTCGCGGGCCATCTCGTGCACGGTGTCGTGGATAGCATCGAGACCGGCGGCCTTGGCGCGCTTGGCAAGATCGGTCTTGCCGGCGGTGGCGCCATTCTCGGCCTCAACGCGCATCTCGAGGTTCTTCTTGGTGGAATCGGTCACGACCTCGCCCAGGAGCTCGGCGAACTTGGCGGCATGCTCGGCCTCCTCGTGGGCAGCCTTCTCCCAGTACAGGCCGATCTCGGGATAACCCTCGCGATGAGCAACGCGAGCCATGGCCAGGTACATACCGACCTCGGAGCACTCGCCCTCAAAGTTGGCGCGCAGATCGGCAACGATGTCCTCGGAGACGCCCTCCATCTTGGCGACGCCCACGACGTGCTCGGCAGCCCACTCGAGCTGGCCCTCCTCCTGCTTCAGGAAGCGAGAGCCGGGAACGCCGCACTGGGGGCACTTGAAATCCTCGGGCAGCTGGTCGCCGTCGAACTCTTCCACATAACCGCAAACGGGGCAAACAAACTTCATGATTCGATCCTTTCGATCGATGGCGATGGTGCGCTCGTCCGGTCCCGTAAGGGCCCTCTCCGGACGTGCGTCTTGACGAGTTCTATTATCCATAAATGAGACCGAATGTGAAGCCTATTAGGAATGATTTTTAATAAAACAATTTAAGCATGTGTAGATGTTGATTGATTAACGATTGCTAGGCCTCGTGCGACCTCCGATGAGTACAATCGGTCGAGCAAATGTTGACCAATCAACAAATGAAGGAGCTTCCTTTATGCATCTAGCCCGCCGCGCCTGGTGCCGAACGTATCAAACGGTTTTTCGCATCGCATTGCCGGTGCTGCCCTATACCGAGCCACGCATTTTAGAGCACGCTGAGGAAGTGCCCGCAGTGCTTCAAAAGCGTTCAATACACCATGTTCTTATCGTGACAGATCCCGGCATTGCCCGTCTGGGGCTCACGGCACCGCTCGAGACAGCGCTCGCGTCCAAGGGAATTAGCGCTGCGGTCTATGCCGAAACACGTGCGAACCCCACGGTCTCAAACGTGGAGGAAGCGGCATCTCTGTATCGAGAGAGCGCCTGCCAGGCCATTATCGGCTTTGGCGGCGGTTCGGCCATGGACTGCGCCAAGGGCGTGGGCGCGCGCATCGCGCAGCCAAAGAAGCCCATCAACAAGATGCGCGGCCTGTTGCGTATCCATCGTCGCCTGCCGCTGCTCATCGCCGTTCCCACCACGGCGGGCACGGGAAGCGAGGTCACGCTTGCAGCGGTAATTACCGACGACGAGACGCACTACAAGTATCCCATTAACGACTTTGTGCTGATCCCGCGCTTTGCGGTGCACGACCCCGAGTTTACGCGCGGCCTGCCCGCCTCCATTACGGGGCAAACGGGCATGGACGCCCTGACACATGCCGTCGAGGCCTTTATCGGGCGCAGCACCACGCCCTATACGCGCAAGATGGCGCGCCAGGCGGTGCAGCTCATCCACGACAATTTGCTCGAGGCCTATGAGTGCGGTGGCAACATGCGTGCGCGCCGCAATATGCTTTCGGCGGCGTATAAAGCGGGCGTTGCCTTTACGCGCTCTTATGTTGGATACGTCCATGCCATCGCGCACAGCCTGGGCGGGCGTTACGGGATTCCCCACGGCTTGGCCAACGCCATCATCCTGCCGCACATGCTTCGCGCCTATGGCGAAGCTGCTGCTCCCAAGCTCGCCGATCTCGCCCGCATGGCCGGCATTGCGCCGGCTAATGCGCTGGACAACGTGGCTGCTGAGGCCTTTATCGATTGGGTCGACCGCATGAACGCCGCCTTGGGCATACCCAAATATGTGACGGGCATTCGCCGCTCCGACATTCCTGAGATGGCGGCGCATGCCGATGCCGAGGCCAATCCCCTGTACCCCGTTCCGCTTTTAATGGACCGTTTGGAGCTCGAGCATATGTACGAGGTCGTTGCGGGTGGTATGTTTGAGGGCGAGAACTAGGAGGGCCCATGAACACCGAGGAAATCGCGCGCATCGTTGCCGATCAGCGCGCCTATTTTAAGACGCACGCCACGTTTGATGTCAACGCTCGCCGTCGCGCGCTCGTGAGCTTGCGCGACGCAGTGCGGGCGCACGAAGCCGATATTGCCCATGCGCTCAAGACCGATCTGGGTAAGTCACATGACGAAGCCTATATGTGCGAGATCGGCACCTCGCTTTCCGAGATCCGTCATCAGATTGCGCACGTGGCTCGATGGAGTCGTCCGCGCCTGCGCCCGTGCGACCTCGCCAACGCCGTGAGTGTGTGCAAGACGCAAGCCGTGCCCTATGGCGTCGCGCTCATCATGGCCCCCTGGAACTACCCGTTTTTGCTAACGCTCGAGCCGCTCGCTGGCGCTCTTGCCGCAGGCAACACCGTGGTCATCAAGCCGAGTGCCTATGCTCCGGCATCGAGTGCGGTGCTCAAGCAGATCTGTGAAGAGGCATTTGATCCGTGCCTGGTGACGGTTGTCGAGGGCGGGCGCGCCGAGAACGAAGCGCTGCTCGACGAGTGCTGGGACAAGATCTTCTTTACCGGTAGCGTTCCGGTCGGCAAGCTCGTCATGGAGCGTGCAAGTAAAAACCTCACACCCGTGACGCTTGAGCTGGGCGGAAAGAGTCCCTGCATCGTGGATGCGACGGCTAACTTGAAGGTCGCGGCACGCCGTATCGCCTTTGGTAAATGGCTCAACGTGGGGCAGACCTGCGTGGCGCCCGACTACCTGCTGGTCGATGCGCGCGTGCACGACGAGCTGCTGGACCTCATCAAGGAGGAGGCCCGCCGCATGTTTGGCGAGCATCCGCTCGACAATGAGAATTACGGTCATATTGTCAACGCCAAGCATTTCGCGCGCGTGCGCGGGCTGATCGATCCCGATAAGGTCGTGCTTGGAGGTACCGCGCGCGAGACTTCGCTCAAGATCGAGCCGACGATTTTGGATGGCGTGTCCCCCGATGACGCCGTGATGCAGGAGGAGATTTTCGGCCCCATCTTGCCGGTGCTGACGTTTGAGAGCCTAGACGAGGCCGAGACGTTTATTACGGATCGTCCGACGCCGCTGGCCCTGTATATCTTTAGCCAAGACCGTGAGGTTCAGCAGCGCTTTGTGCGTTACGTGCCCTTTGGTGGTGGCTGTGTTAATGACACCATTATGCATTTGGCCACGAGCCATATGGGCTTTGGCGGCATGGGGGCGAGCGGTATGGGACAGTACCATGGACGCGAGAGCTTCGATACGTTTAGCCACAAGAAGAGCATCGTGAACAAGGCAACGTGGCTGGACGTGCCGTTTCGCTATGCCCCTTACGCAAGCTGGAAGCACAAGTTCGTGCGCATGTTTGTGCATTAGAATCAGATGAAATAGGGATAAACAAAGTGGCCGCCCCCGCGTAAGCGAAGACGGCCATTTCTCACGATGAAAACGTGTATCGGAGTTGGCAAGACCCGCTGCCACGGGTGCCATCCGTGTTCCTATCTTATCTGCAAGCGTTCCGTTGTGCAAGCGTTGCGGCAAACGATTGAAAGACGCAGACAGGATGAATTTGTGTCCGCACGGGCCCGTAGACTTCTCAACTACGTTGTGGATGCTCGCTAATCGGTAATGGAGGCGCACGTGTTTGATGACGATGACCTGTTCGATCTGACAGACGATCCGTTTGAGTGGGATATGCTACTCGATGACGATGAGTTGGAGCAGGACCGTAAGAAGCGGCAGGGCAAGAAGACGCGGGATGACGCTTCGAAAAAGCAGGACAAGCGTCGCCGAGGTCTGTTCGGCGGGCTCTTTGGGTGACTGTCTCATCGCCGCGTCTGTATACTAAACAGGTCTTATACGCGTTGCGAAATGAGGACAGAGACGATGATGTGGTTTACCGCCGACCTGCACCTGGGCGATACGAATATCTTGCACGACATGGATCGACCGTTTGATTCGGTCGAGGAGATGAACCGCAAGGTCATCGATGCCATCAATGAGTGCGTGGCTGTGGACGACCGCCTCTATATCTTGGGAGACTTTACCTATCGTTTGCCCCTGGCGGAGGCGGTGCGCCTGCGCGAGCGCATCGAATGTCAGAACGTAACGCTCATCCGCGGTAACCATGACGGCGACTGGGAAGATCCAGACGCGCCGCACATTTGGGATGAGGTGCGCGATTATCTGGAGGTCGCCCCCGGTTACGCTAAGGGCCATCGCCTGGTAATGAGCCATTACCCCATGCTCAGCTGGAACGGCAAGGCGCGTGGCGCCATCATGTTGCACGGGCATATCCACAGCAGGGGAGACCGCACCAACGCGCGCAACCGCGATCGCGAGCGCCCGGTCCTGCGCTACGACGTTGGCCTCGATGCCAACAACTACAAGCCCGTAAGCCGTGACCAAATCCTAGGCTTCTTTGGACTGTAGCTGTAAGTGCAGGTAGAATGAACGCGCCGCGCGGATGGTCTGTGCGGCGCGTTTCAGTAGGAGCGATGAATCCATGAGGGCTATCCAGCGCATTAACCATAACGCTGCCATCTGCGAAGACGGCGCGGGGCGTCAGCTTATCGCGCTGGGTCGTGGTATCGGCTTTGGCGATATGCCGCATGAGGTCGACCTGGATGTCATCACGCGTACCTTTTACGGCATTGATTCAAAGTACCTGGCGTTTATCGATGAGGTCGATCCCGAGGTGCTGGAGTTTTCTGCTCAGCTGGCCGATATCGCGACCGGACAGCTTTCGTACGAATTGAGTCCTAACCTTCCCATTACATTGGCAGACCATATTCAGTTTGCCATTAAGCGTGCCCGCGAACACATGGTGGTGTCGTTGCCGCTTGAGCGCGATCTTGAGCAGCTGCATCCCATCGAATACCGCTTGGGCGAGCTGGCTGTTCGCGGTATCCAGAAGAGCTTTCATGTGCGCATGCCCCGAAGCGAGGCCGCGGGCATTGCCATGTCGATTGTCAACGCATCGGTTAAGCCGAGCGAGCGGCGCGTGCTTGCCGAGCAGCACGAGGAGCGACTGCTCGATATGACGGTCGCGATTATTCAAGAAGAGCTGGGTGTGACGGTCGATCGCTCGTCGTTCGCCTTTGCCCGCTTTGCCACTCATGTGCGCTATCTGCTCGACCGCGTGGCAAAGAAAGAGCCGATCGATACCGAGAACTCCGGTCTTTACGACGTGCTCGTGGAGCAGTATCCGGCGGCATCGCGTTGCGCTCACCGTGTCGACGATCTGATTCAAGAGACCTTTGGCGAGCCATTGGCCCAAGAGGAACTCGTCTATCTGATCATGCATGTGAATCGCGTGGCTTCTGTCCACTCGGATAAATAGGCTCTCTGGTATTTCCTTTCCGTCATGGCGACCGTTCGCGGGTCGTTTGCTACCGTTCGTCGGTAATCTGAGCCGCAACGAACGCATCTGCCGCATATACTCGCCGTGTGTTGGGTGTTACTCACGGCGCAGCTCCGAGAGGCACTACCGATTCTGCCGAGGCCATAATTGGGTCTCTGTCGGTTGTGCGCGGGGCTTTTTCATGTCGATCCACCCGGGAATCACATGCAAATCAATCTCTTGCCAACTGATGTCGCGCGCTGCGCAGGCGCGAGCGGAATTGTGCGTCTTGGTGCCGTGAAGTCCCACGGCCTTTAGTTGGAAGAGAAGGGATTCGACATGGCTGTCGATAACAAGAAGATTGCCGAGGACGTGCTTGCTGCCGTCGGCGGCGCCTCCAATGTGACGAACGCGACGCACTGCATGACCCGCCTGCGTCTGAACCTCAAGGATCAGTCCATTCCCAATGACGATGAAGTAAAGAAGATCAAGGGCGTGCTGGGTGCACAGTGGTCTGGCGGCCAGTATCAGGTCATCATTGGCCAGAACGTGCCGAAGGTCTATGACGCCGCCATTGCGCTGGGCGTCAAGGGCGAAGGCTCCATTGACGAGAACCTCGATGACGGCATCAAGGAGCCACTGACGGTCAAGACTGCGGGCAAGAAGGCCCTTAACTACCTGTCCAAGACAATGTGCATGACGATCCCCATTATCATGGGCGCCGCCATGTTCCGCACACTTGCCGTACTTTGCGGCGACGGCATGCTCGGTATCTGGTCTGCTGATTCCGACATCTACAACTTCTTCTACAACTGGATTTACAACGCAGGCTATTATTTCCTCCCTGTTTATCTGGGTTGGGCTGCCGCAAAGCAGCTCGGCTGCAGCCAGCCGCTCGGCATGATGCTCGGCGGCGTGCTCATTGCCCCTGAGTTCATGACGCTGGTCAACGCTGCGGCGGATTCGGGTGCTACGACCACGATGGTTTACGGCGTGCTCCCGGCTCAGCTGAACAACTATTCTGCGACCGTGCTCCCCATGCTGCTGTCTATGCCGGTGCTGATGGTCGTCGAGAAGTTCATGAAGAAGATCATCCCCGACATGCTCTCCACGGTGTTTGTGCCCGTGTGCACCATGGCTGTGATGACCCCCGTTTCCCTGTGCGCCCTAGCTCCGATTGGTTCCATTCTGGGCGACCTGGTCGGCAACTTTATGTTCGGCCTCGGAAACGCTGGCGGCATCGTCACGATCCTCTCCCTCGTCGCCATTGCTGCGCTTTGGGAGTTCCTGGTTATGACCGGTATGCACCAGGTTCTGATTGCCCTCGGCATTGTGCAGGTGCTCACCTCAGGGTCTGACTCCTGCGTTATGGTCGCGGGTGCTATCGCTCAGTTCGCCACGTGGGGCATGGCCTTCGGTGCCTTCCTGCGCCTTAAGGAGGTCGACGAAAAGGGCGCTATGCTTGGTTTCTCGCTCTCCGGCATTGTCGGTGGCGTGACGGAGCCCGCGCTGTATGGCTGCGGCTTTAAGTATACTCGCTGCCTGGGTGCCATGGTCGCGGGCGGCGCTATCGGCGGCCTGATCGCGGCTCTCACTAATGTGACCACGTATGTTTTGGGCGCAACTAATATCCTTGGTATTACAGGTTATGTTGCAGGCGGAACTGCTAATCTCGTATGGGGCTGCGTTGCATCGGGCACTGCATTTGTTGCCGCCGCTGCCATTGCCTACTTCTTTGGCTTTACCAAGGAGCAGCTCGACGAAGACGCTGCTGCCGCCAAAGCCTAAAGCATCCGTTCGGTAGGACAATTATCTGGGGCACTTGGCTGCGCTTCAAGTGTCCCTTTCCGTAGATGGGGGTCAATATGAAGCAATTGCTCATTCGTGCCGACGATATCGGTTATTCGTATGCCGTTAACCTGGGGATTGCCCGCAGTATCAATGAGGGCCTGGTGCGCTCGGCGGGACTTATGCCCAATATGCCCGAGGCCGAGCGTGGCTGGTCGCTCGTGGCGGATGTCGGCATTGCGGTGGGTCAGCACACCAACGTGTGCCTGGGCAAGCCGTGTGCCGACCCGGCGCTCATTCCGAGCATGCTCAACGAGAACGGCGAGTTCCATAGCAGCCGTACCTTCCGCGATCATTTTAAGCGCGGCGAGGAGTTGATAGACTTCGACGAGGCCTGCATCGAGATCCGCGCGCAGCATGACCGCTTTGTCGAGATCGTGGGCCGCGAGCCCGATTACTTTGAGGCCCATGCCGTCATGAGCAAAAACCTTAACCGAGCGATCTCGGCGGTTGCTCAGGAGCTGGGCCTTAAGGAGCAAAAGGCGAGCTTCGACCCCGCGGCTGTGGTGCATTGCGGAGATACTGATCTGCGCATGGTGATGCGCTCGATGGAGCCGGGCTACGAGCCCAAAGAGGCAATCATGCAGACGGTTCGCGAGATGGTGGACGGCGAGACGGTCGTCTTTGTGTGCCATCCGGGCTATCTCGATCGTTTTATCCTGGAGAACAGCTCGCTCACGACCGACCGCACCAAGGAAGTCGATGCGCTGATCGACCCCGAGCTTCGCACTTGGCTTGAGTCTCAACCTGATCTTCGCCTGATCGACTACCGCGACCTGTAAGGACCCAAGTCACCACAAAGGGGACAGTCGCCTTTGTGGTGGTTCTGGCGCCGTTGCCATTATGGCGGCGGCGCCTTTTTTGTCCGTGCGGCGCGGTAGAGTGTAAGCGGTTGAAATTTGCGTCCATCGAGGAGCTGCTATGAACGAGATCAAGTGCCCGCATTGTGGCGAAGTCTTTAAGGTCGATGCGTCCGGCTATGCGGATATCGTCAAGCAAGTACGCGATGCCGAGTTTTCGCGCGACCTGGATGAGCGTGTGAAGGCAGTCCAACGCGAGGGCGAGCAGGCGCTGGAGCTTGAGCGCTCGCGTTCGACGGCTGCCTTGCAAAAGGTAGAGTCTCAGCGCAACGCTCAACTTGTCGAGCAGAAGAACGCTGCAGCTCAACAGCTGGCACAAGAGGTTGCCAAGCGCGATGCCGAGCTTTCCGAGCTGCGCGCCAAGCTCGAGGGCGCTGCCGCAGAGCGCGAGAGCGCAAGCCAACGCGCGGCGGTTGAGGCCCGTGCCGACGCTCAAAAGGAGAATGCCGAGCTTCAGCGCGAGATCGACAATTTGCGTGCGCAGCTGGGACGCAAGGATGACGAAGCCAAGCTTGCCGAGGCTTCGGCGCGCAATGCCGCTCAAAACGATGTAGCCACACGCGATGCGCAGATTGCCGAGCTGCAGGCCAGACTTGCCGCGGCGGACAAGGCCCAGGAGATGGCGCTTGCCGCCGCCGCGGCCGAGTCACAGCGTGAGCTCGATGCCGCTCGCAGCGAGGCCGAGCGCGCGCTTGCTGACTACCGTGCGACGGTACAGGAGAAGTTTTCCGCCGCAAGGGCTCAGTCTGAGCAGGAGGCCGAGGGTCTGCGTGCGAAGCTGCGCGAGCAGGAGCTGATGGCAAAAATGAGCCTGTCTGAGGCGGTCGCCGCGGCGGAGCGTGAGCGTGATGAGGCGCGTGCCAAACTGACGAGCGAGCTGGCAGTGCGCGATTCGCGCGAGGAACAGGCCAAGGCGGCACACGAGCTCGAGCTTGCGCAGGCCAAACGTGCGAGCGATGATCTGATTCGCTACAAGGATGAAGAGATCGAGCGCCTTAAGGATATGAAGGTTCGCCTGTCCACCAAGATGGTGGGCGAGTCGCTCGAGCAGCACTGCGAGACCGAGTTCAACCGTCTGCGCATGACGGCGTTTCCCAATGCGTACTTCGAGAAAGATAACGATGCGTCCGAGGGCACCAAGGGCGACTTTATCTTCCGCGAGTGCGATGCGAGCGGCAACGAGGTCATTTCGATTATGTTCGAGATGAAAAACGAGAACGATGAGACCGCGACCAAGCATAAAAACGAGGACTTCTTTAAGAAGCTCGATCACGATCGTCGCCAGAAAGGCTGCGAGTATGCGGTGCTCTGCACCCTGCTGGAGCCCGAGAGCGAGCTCTATAACGCGGGAATCGTGGACGTGAGTTACCGCTATGAGAAGATGTACGTGATCCGCCCGCAGTTCTTCATTCCCATGATCACGCTTCTTCGCAACGCTGCCATGGGTTCGCTTCGCTATAAGCAGGAGCTGGCGGAGTACAAGCAGCAGAATATCGATGTCACGAACTTCGAAGCCAAGATGGAGAAGTTCAAGAACGATTTCGGCCGCAACTACGAGATCGCGAGCCGCAAGTTCCAAACGGCAATCGATGAGATCGACAAGACGATTAGCCATCTGCAGAAAACCAAGGAGGCGTTGCTGTCCTCCGAGAACAATCTGCGCCTTGCCAACAAGAAAGCCGACGATCTTACCATTCGCAAGCTCACGTGGGGCAACAAGACCATGAAAGCAGCGTTTGACGAGGCACGCGGGGCTGCGGCAGAGACAAACGATGAGCCAGCCGAGGCGGATTCGTATGAGGTCGAGGATGCCGAGTAGGGGATAGCGTATCGCGCAAAAAGCGGGGCCGCTGGCGATGTTGCCAGCGGCCCCGCTTTGTTTCGTCCCATTGCGCCCGGCTAGTCCTCGAGCAGGTCCTCGATAAAGCCGACACGGTAGTTCTTGAAGATTACCTCGCCGCCGTCTTGCGTGGCGTCCAGATCGACATCGCCCATGATGCCAAAATCGTGGTCGCCATCCTCGTCAGCAAAGATCTGGTGCACGTGCCATACGTGCGCGGTCTTCTCGTCGGACTCGTCGATGGAAAACATCGCGGCGCTGCGGGCATCTCCGTCGGTGAGGATTTCCTCGTGCTGCTCGTGGTAAGCGTCGAGTGCTTTTTGCCAGCGGATCTCGCTCATGCCCCAGTCGTCGTCGAGCTCGCCCAGGTCGCGAACGTGCTCGCGGGCGGCAAGGGTCACGCGGCGGAAGAGCGCGTTGCGCACCAACAGCGTGCAGCCGCGGCGGTCCGCCACGACCTCGTCGATGCCCTGCGGCGGCGCAGCATCGAGGGCTGCCGGGTTGCCGGCGTTCTCCCACTCGTCCACCAGGCTCGAGTCCACCGAGCGCACCACAAAGCCGAGCCACGAGATAATGTCGCGCAGACGCTCGTCGCGCTTCTCGATGGGCACGGTGCGGTCGAGCGAACGGTAGGCCTCTGCCAGGTAACGCAGCAAAATGCCCTCGGAGCGGGCGATGCCGAGCTTTTGAATGTAACCCTTAAAATCGCTCGCGCTTTCCAGCATATCGCGCAGGACGCTTTTGGGAGAGAGCTGGTAGTCGTTTGCCCAGGGCACTTCCTGGCAGTACTTGTCGAAGGCGGCGTCGAGCAAGTCCTCGAGCGGTTTTTCGTAGGTGACATCCTGGATGCGCTCCAGGCGTTCCTCATATTCGACGCCGTCAGCCTTCATTTCGGCCATCGCGCGGTCGCGCGCTGCGCGCTCCTGAGCGCGCAGCACCTGCTTGGGATCCTCGAGCGTTGCCTCGACCATCGAGATCAGGTCCATGGTATAGGTCTCGCTCTCGGGATCGAGCAGCTCCAACGCGGCAAGCAAAAACGGCGAGAGCGGCTGGTCGAGCGCAAAGTCCTCGGGCAGGTCGACCGTCAGTGCGTAGTCGATGTCCGGCGCGGCGTCAGCCGGAGCGTCGGGTGCGGGCGGCACCTCGGTGCGCACGACGACGCCGGAATCGATGAGCGTGGCGAAGATCTCGTCGGCACGAACCTCGAGCTTAGCCTTTTCCTCGGGGGTCTGCAGGCTCGTCTCGATGAGGTCGTGTACGCGGGCTCGGGCATCGCCACCCTGCTCGACCACGCTAATCACCATGGAGTGCGTGATGCGCAGGCGCGGCTTGAGTGTCTCGGGCTGTGTCTCGATCAGGCGCTCGAACGTCTGCTTGTTCCAGGTGACAAAGCCCTCGGGGGCCTTCTTCTTTTTAATCTTGCGGAGCTTTTTGGGGTCGTCGCCCGCCTTGGCCATAAGCTTGGCATTCTCGATCTCGTGCTCGGGTGCCTCGGCAATCACCATGCCCTCGGTATCGAAGCCCGAGCGGCCGGCGCGACCGGCAATCTGATGGAACTCGCGGGCGCGCAGACGACGCATCTTGTAGCCATCGAACTTGGTGAGCGCGGTGAGTACCACGGTGTGGATGGGTACGTTGATGCCGACGCCGAGCGTATCGGTGCCGCAGATGACGGGCAACAGGCCCTGCTGTGCCAGGCGCTCGACCAGTAGGCGATAGCGCGGCAGCATGCCGGCGTGGTGCACGCCGACGCCGCAGCCGAGCAAGCGCTTGAGGATCTTGCCGAAGGCCGTCGAGAAGCTCGTTCCCTTTGCCGCTTCTTTGATGGCTTCGCGCTGCTCCTTGCTGGCGATGCCAAAATTGGCGAGCGACTGTGCCGTCGCAAGGGCGGCATCCTGGCTAAAGTGCACGATATAGAGCGGGGCCTCGCCGCGGCGCATGGCGAGCTCGACCGTGCCCTCGAGGGAGGTCGTCACATAGTCGTAGCTCAGCGGAACAGGACGCGGGGCGTCGATGACCAAGTCGCAGGTAGCGCCGGTGTGTTCCTCGAGCGAGGCGGCGATCGCGGTGACATCACCGAGTGTGGCGCTCATGAGCATAAACTGCGTATGGGGCAGGGTGAGTAGCGGCACCTGCCAGGCCCAGCCGCGGTCGGGGTCGGCAAAGTAATGGAACTCGTCCATGGCCACGCAGCCAACATCGGCATCTTCGCCCTCGCGCAGTGCGTCGTTGGCAAGGATCTCTGCCGTGCAGCAGATGACGGGCGCCTTGGTGTTGATATGCGTGTCGCCGGTGATCATACCGACGTTATCGCGGCCGAGCACCTGTACCAGATCGAAGAACTTTTCGCTGACCAGGGCCTTGATAGGGGCCGTGTAATAACAGCGCTTGCCCTGTGCCATGCCCATAAAGAGCATGCCCAGCGCGACGAGCGATTTACCCGATCCGGTCGGCGTGCCCAAAATGACGTGATCTCCGGCGGCCAGGTCCATGAGGGCCTCTTCTTGGTGGTCCCACAGCTCAATGCCGCGATCGCTCGTCCATTCAAAGAAGCGCTCGAAGGCCTGATCGGGCGTGAGCCATGGTTCGGGCTCGCTGCCGTCCTCGGGCTCCCACCAGGTGGGGGAGAGCGCGCCGAGCGAGCCGAACTCGGCTTCGGTTCCCGTGCCGCCCGAGAATGAGCTGGCGGCGCCGGCGCTGGAGACGATGCTGGCGGCGATATCTGTCGTGTTCTGTGCCATGTGTTTGCTTTCTCTCGCGATTGTCCGCCAACTATTATGATGGCGTAGCAGCGACGCGGGGTGCCAGCGCGCGAGAAAATGCAGGAAATGGGCGTTCTATCCAGCCGTTTGGCGCAGTTACCGGCTAAGTGAGTAGACTTTTTGCAATATCGCGAGCACATGGCTTTTGCGTAAGGGATTTACCTGCGGTTTTAGTTTTCGTTATGCGGGTTGTGCTTGGCTATTGCAAAAAAGTCTACTCACTTAGGCTTGAGGGTCGTTTGCTGGCGCTTATTTGCGCTTGTTTACCGACGCCGCGACCATCAGAAGCCCCTGGGACTCCTGCGGTAAGCGTTTCTTGCCCTTGCGGGCGCGGTTTTTAAAGTTCTCGACGGCCTCTTCCATGCCAAGAGGTACATAGGTGAGTTCATCGAGGTTATCGGGCAGGTAGCAGGCAAGGCTCTGCTCCTGCACGCGGCCCGCTGTGAGCTGTTCATCGGTTGGCTGCGCACCGGGTGCGGCGCAAATGCCATAGACGACGGCACCCATCTCGCGCGTGCGGCATTCATATTCGGTCTCGGGGTGCTCGGGATGGTCGCGGCGCACGTTGTCGCTTACCCAAAGCGTGTCGTAGCCGGCCGCGGCAAACTGCCCCAGGGCGTAGTCGCGCAATGGCTTGCTGTCAGTTCGCAACGTGACGGTGGCACCGGCTGCAAAGAGCGGGCGATAGAGCATCAGATGGTCGACATGGACGAGTCGCTTTTTGGCGTACTTGGCCTTGGGCTGCGGCGTGGGAAAGTTGATGGTGATGGCATCGAGCTCGCCTGCGGCAAACAGCTGTGGCAGCGATGCGGCGCCTCGGGGCAGGACGAGTGCGTTGGCCAGTTCCTGCTCGCAGATTTTCTGTGCGGCATAGGCGATGCAGATGGGTTCCTGGTCCATACCGATAAAGAGTGTGGTTGGATCGTGGACCGCACGCTCTACAAGGTACGTTCCCTTGCCACAACCAAGATCCAGGTGAAGGTGTTCGAAAGGCTTGCTGCCTGCGGGCGCACAGACCTTGCGCCATTCTCCAGCATAGGCCTCGGGGTTCGTCTCAATCGCATCGGCGTAGCGCTCCAGGCGCTCTTCGAGCACAAAGTTCTTAGGCGTGCGAACGTGGACGGCTCCCATGAGGCTCCTTGGTCATACGTGTGGAACGCATAGCTGCACGTTCCGTCAATGGGTTGGAAAAGGGTGGGCATAGTTTGCCCGAAAGGTGCGGTGCGGCCCGGCGGCGAGTCGTCGATGCCTACAGGCGCTTGAGGATCACATAGCGATTGAGCTCGCCGCTGCGACCGTCGGCATGGAAGCGCTCAAGCTCGCGTACGGGAACCTCGCCACTCTTGTAGAACGTGCGCACGCCGCGCACCAGGTCGGTGATCTGCTGATCGTCAAAGTGATGGCAATAGCGGTAGGCGTGGCGGTCGTTTTGCCAGCCGATGAGGTGGTCGCCTGCTTCAAACTGTGCGGAATCGTAACCCTCAAACGGCGGGGTGAGCTCGGCGCGGGCTTCGGCTCGAACGGCCTTGCGCGCCATGCGCTCGTCGTTCATAAACTCCCAAAAGCTGATGGCGATGATGCCGCCCGGGCGCGTCTGGCGCACCAGGGCGTCGAGCACGCGTACGCGGTACTCGCACGACGGCACGTGGTGCATAAAGCCAAAGCAGACCGAGATGTCGGCGAGCGGGGCGTCGAAAAGCACGTCGGGCGTCTCGGCGGGATTGAGTTTCATGAGGGCATCGAGCACGTCGAGTTCCTGGAAGTGCAGGTTGGGAATGCGCAGGGCGTGGCCGCGTGCATCGATGGCCAGGTCCTGGCATGAGTCGACGCCATAGAACTCGAAGGGGCAGCTGGCGTCTGCCGAGGGGTTTGCGCCATCGACGCCCTTGGCGGCAAGTGCGCCGCCGGCGGCAAAGTTCTCGAATCGCATGTTGCCGCAGGCAAGATCGAAGACGCGGACGGGATGCTCGATGGTGGCGACGTCGAGCTGTCCGAGCGCGATGTCCATGGTGCGCACCCAGCCGGGCCACGGGGCTTGGCGCGTATCGGAAAAGGAGGCGGAGTGCTCGCGATAGAACGTGTTGTTGAGCTGGATGAGCGATGAGGCGAAATCGCGGTTCACGGCGCGGAACTCCCTCCGTTGGCGGTGCGGAATAAACAGTACGACCATACTACCGTTAACGCCGCAACGGGGACAACCAAGCTACGGGTCATTGCTTTGTTTGGACACATTTCCGCAGCTCATATGCACCCGCAACCGCCGGTTGTCAAAAATCTCACTAGAATAGGTGGCATGCTTTTGGCGGTGGCGGATAGATTTTTAACTGTGCAAGGCGCCTTAAGAAAAAAACGGTCCGGCGGCACGGCTGGCAAAAACATAGGAGGAACCATGAATGTAGAAACTGCGCAGCGGCTCGCCGACCTTCGTCGTAGCAAGGGCTTTAGCCAAGAAGGGCTGGCACGAAAGTTGGGGCTGTCGCGCCAGGCGGTCAGTAAATGGGAGCGCGCGGAGAGCTCGCCCGATACCGAGAACCTGATCTCGCTCGCCAAACTCTATGGCGTGAGCCTGGACGAGCTGCTCAATCCGAGCGATGAAATTGAGGACGATATCGAGTTTGAGAACGAGGACCGCGCCCGTCAGCGCGAGGCCGAGGCGGCGGAACGTGCCCGCACCCATGAGGCGGCGGCGCGCGCCACGGAGGCAGCTGCGCAGGCGAGTGATGCTGCGGCCAAGGCGGCGCAAGCGGCAAGCTGGAGTGCGCAGGCCGCCAATGCCGCTACGGCGCAGGTGACGAGTGACGGCGCAGTTGGCTCGACTCCGGTGAAGGGCCCGTTCCAGTCGTTCCCGTATTGGGCCGTGTGCTGGCTGTTGTTCTTTTTGCTGATGTTCCTGTTTGGTGGCGCCCCCTTTGCCGCACTGATCTTCTTTACGATTCCCATCTATCACTGGGTGGCACGTGCGCTCGATGGCGATTGGGCGCGTGGGGATATCCGGGTTGGTCCGGCGCCGGCGGTCGCTAGGACTAAGGGGGAGGACGTTTCCACAGCGGTTGACGCTGACACGGCTGCCGCGACCACCGCTGAGTCGAGTGCCAAAGAAGGTGATGAATGATGAAGCTCTCGCATGAGTCTAAGAAGCGCTTGGGCATTGGCATCGGAGCGTTTGTGCTCATCATCGGACTTGTCGTTGGCACTTCGCGGACTTTGATTCATTTTGATGGACCGTGGGATTTCGACGATGTTGTATCCGGTTTGTCTGGTATGGGCGATGTGGATGACGAGGACGATTCCTTGAATAGCGGTAACTATTCCGCTCAGCCTCAACAGCTTTCGAGCGAAACGTTTGATGCCGACGCGTTCACATCGCTTGACTTAGACGTGACGTCGGGCACGGTCGAGGTCAAACACGTCTCCGGCGGGCCGGTGCGCGTAATTGAAAGCGGTCGTGTGGCAACGGGGACCGTTGCCTTCGATGCGGCAACCCAAAATCTGGCCGAGGTTAAGGGTTCTACGCTCAAGATTCGCCAGTTCGATTGCGATGACGAGCGCGCCATTGACCGCACAGTCACTATTGAGCTGCCGCGAGATCTTGCGGATAACCTGGTCGGCATTACGGCGAGGGTGGGGTCGGGAGAACTGACGGTCGCGGACATTGCATGTCACGACTTCGAATTGACGTTGGACTCGGGAGACGTTGAGTTTGCGGGCACCGTAACCGACACCTTGGATGCCGAGGTCGGTTCGGGCGATGTGGCGTTCGAGCTCTACCAGGCCCCCGCGAAGTCGATGGACGTAAGCGTGGGCTCGGGCGATGTGGAGATATCGGTTCCGAACTCTACGGGCTTTAAGGCGAGCCTCACCGTGGGCAGCGGTGACTTTGAGAGCGATTTCCTTCCGCTTGGCTACGATGGCGAGACCATATTGAATGCTGAATTCGACAACGGTGACAAGTCTGCAACGTATCGTTTTAAGGTCGGTTCGGGCGACATGTCGTTCGAATCGGTGTGACATGCGGTTTTCGGAGATCGGTGCATATAGGCATGCTCTTTGATGGAGGCGCCGGGGCCGTGACTGGCTCCGGCGCCTTTGCCTTTACAATGGGGGCATGGAACAGATTATTTTGAACATACTCGAGGCTCTGCGTCGCGGTGAGGCCGTGGACGACAAGGCGCTCGTCAAACTGATACATGCCGAGGCGCGCCGTGAGGGTGCCGACAAACGAGATCTGGCCAAGCGCCGTCTGCTGCCGTTCTACCAGCGGGTTAAACGTGAGAAGCCGGCTCGTTGGGCTGGATGGAATGTCGATGCCGAGCTGGAGCGTCAGCTGCTGCAGGTGCTGCGCATGAAGCCGCGCCGCACGGCTTCGGGCGTGGCGACCATTACCGTCATCACCAAGCCGTGGCCCTGTTCGGGCGATTGCCTGTTTTGCCCCAACGATCTGCGCATGCCCAAAAGCTATCTGCATGCCGAGCCGGCATGCGCTCGTGCGGAGCAAAACTGCTTTGACCCGTATTTGCAGGTGAGCGCTCGCCTGACCGCACTTTCGCAGATGGGGCATGCGACCGACAAGATTGAGCTTATCGTGCTCGGTGGCACCTGGAGCGACTATCCGCAAGGGTATCAGACGTGGTTTATGTCCGAGCTTTTCCGTGCGCTCAATGACGATGCCGTCGCCGGGGTGGCGGCAAACCCCATGCTGGCGCGTCCGGGCATCAGCCGTGCCGAGGCGGGGCGCCTGCTCGATGACGCTCCCGCCGATGCCCTGCCGCCGGTGGTAACAGAGCGCCGCGAGTGCTATCGGGCTGCCGGCATTGCGACAGACGAGGCCAAGCTCGCTGCCGGCGTTGCCGACGAGCAGGAGCGTGTGGATGCTGCCGTGGGCGGCTATAACCGCGCGGTGCGTCGTCTGTACGGCCCCGGTACGCCGTGGGGCGAGGTCACCGAGTGGCAGACGGCAACGATGGAGGAGCTCGAGCGTCAGCAGCGCATCAACGAGACGGCGAAGCATCGCGTGGTGGGACTCGTTATCGAGACGCGCCCCGATACCGTAACGCCGCAGGCGCTTACGCTCATCCGCCGTCTGGGCTGCACCAAGATACAGATGGGCATCCAAAGCCTTGACCAGCATCTACTCGATATCAACGAGCGTCGCATTTCGGTGGCTCAGATTGAGCGGGCGTTTTCGCTTGCGCGCCTGTTTGGCTTTAAGATCCATGCGCATTTTATGCTCAACTTGCTGGGCGCCACACCCGAGGGGGACAAGCGCGACTACGAGCGCTTTATGACCGAGGGGGCCTTTATGCCCGACGAGGTCAAAGTCTACCCGTGTGCGCTCATCGAGGGCTCGCGCCTGGTGGGCTGCTACGAGTGCGGCGAGTGGCGCCCCTATACCGAGGAAGAACTGCTCGATGTGTTGGCCGATGACATCGTGGTGACGCCGGCATTCTGCCGCATCAGCCGCATGATTCGCGACTTTAGTTCCGATGACATCATGGTGGGCAACAAGAAGCCCAACCTGCGTCAGCTCGTCGAGAACCGCCTGGCTGCTCGGGGTGACGGTGCGACGGTGCGTGAGATTCGCTATCGCGAGATCAGCACGGCGGGTGCCGACTTGGATGAGCTATCTCTTGATGAGGAAGTAGCGTACGAGACGCCGGTGACTTACGAGCGCTTTTTGCAGTGGGTGACGCCGCGGGGCAAGATCGCGGGCTTTTTGCGGTTGTCGCTGCCCGATCGCGCTTTTGTTGCCGCACATGCGGACGAGCTGCCGACGATGCCGGACGAGGCGATGATTCGTGAGGTGCACGTGTATGGCATGGCGGCGCGCGTGGGCGATCAGGGCCAGGCAGCGCAGCACCATGGATTGGGACGTTTGCTCGTGGAGCGTGCGTGCCAGATAGCTCGGGACGCTGGCTATACGTACATCAACGTGATCAGCGCGATCGGTACGCGCGAGTACTATCGCCATCTTGGATTTTATGACCATGGCCTTTATCTGCAAAAGGAGCTCTAGATGAACAAGCCGAGTGTTTCTGCTGGCATCGTTGCCGGCGTTGCTCTGGGAGCCGCGGCGCTTGGTGCGGCCGCTGTCGCTGTTCGTGCTGCCTGTCTGCAGGTCGCGAGGACCCGCAATGGGCTGGCACGTGTGAAGCGCGTGCACGATGAGGGCGGCGACGAAGTTCGCGTATTGGTGCAAGGCGGCGTCTACCAAAGCGCGAGTTACGTTGGCGAGCGCTGGGCGGAGCCCGTCTTTGCGTACTATCGCGCGTTTGACGACGTGTTTGAGGCCGAGGATGCGATGCGCGACGCTTATGGTCACGGTATCAACCGTATGCTTATGCTAGGTGGCGGCGGGTTTGCCTATCCCAAATTTGCGCTGATGTCGCACAAGGTCCTGCGCATGGACGTCATCGAGTATGACGGAGAGATAACGCGCTTGGCGCGCCGTTGGTTCTATCTGGATGAACTGGAGCACGCGGTGGGCGATCGCCTGCGGGTGATTACCGCTGAGGCTCGCTCGTATCTGGGCGTGACGAGCGTGGGCCATCGTCGCTATGACGTGGTCGTGAGCGATTGCTTTGGCGGTGCCGAGCCCGTGCGCGAGCTGGCGACCGTTGAGGCGCTGCGCCTGGTGCGGGGCAGCCTGAACCCCGGGGGTATCTACGTGGCCAATATCGTGAGCGCAAACGAGGGGAGCGATGTGACGTTCCTTCGCGACTGCGCTGCCACGGCACTCGAGGTATTCGTCCACGCCTGGGTGGTCCCATGTGGCGATGCGAAGTTCAGCGGCGAGGAAAACTACCTGCTCATCGCCAGCGACGGCGACTTCGCCTTTGCCGAAGCCGTGCCCTTCGACACCGACTTCCTCGGCACCGTCCTTCACGACAAGTAAGTCTCCCCGTCCCAAAAAGGACTGGTCTTAGGCGTGGTCGCGCCAGCCGTGAACGCGCTGCTTCATGCCCTCTATGTCGAGCACGCCTTCGGCAAAGCCCTTGCGCACGAGCTCTTCGGGAACAAACTCGTCGTAGCGGTCAAAGTAAGGCACCTCGCCAGGATAGACGAGCTCGATGGGATCGAAGTCCTTTTCGGCCTCGGCGGCGAGCACCTCAAAGAACGTCTCCTCGTCGGCCTTCATCTTAAACTGCATAAAGTACGGGCGTGACGGGTCGAGTCCGCGAAGGCCCAGCTCAGCGGCGCATTTGATTTTAAGCATGCGCTCGAGTGCTAGGAAGGCGTAGCTGCCCAACCAGGGGAAGAGCACCCAGGTGTCGCCACCCAGGTTGATGAGCGGCTTAGTTCCCGCGCCCGAAATCTCGGCGGTATGACGAGCCTGCGCCAAGCGAGCCCGTGCGTTACCCATAAGGTACGGATATGCTGCGTGCTCAGTGAGCGCTTGGCGCATGCGCTCGAGCACATGCGTGTTAATGTCGCCGGGGCAGTCGCCAAAGTAGGCCGGCACCCGGCCCTTGACCTGCGTGGCAAAGACAGTGTGGCGCTTCCAGTCCACTTCCTCGACAATCCAGCAGTGTCCGGCGATGGCGATGCGCTCACCGGGCGGGGGCGGATTAACGATCGTGCCCAGCTCGGCCGATTCGCTCCGGACGGTAAACTCCTCGTTTTCCTGGAACACGGCGTAGAACTTAAAGTTGTTGATGATGCGCTCGCCCGCGAGACCCACGATGAGCCCGCCACCTTCGGTGACCTGGATATGGTCGATCTTAATGAGGTGACGTAGCAGCACACGGTAATCGTCTGCCGAGACACGGTGGAAATAGCTGAGCGTGAGCACGCGCTGGGCAAGTTCGGCCGGCGTGAGCTCGCCGGTGCTGGCGAGGGTCGACATAGTCTGGTGATAGAGCAGGCTGTAGGGGAGACGATCGAGCTCGGGTGGCTCGACCCACTTTTCCTCGCGATAGAGTTGTACGAGCGCGATACCCTGCAGGAGCTTCCAGGGAATGGTTTCGGGCATCATCGTGCGCGGCTCGGGCTCTTCCTCGCGCATGACAAACCACATCTCGGGCGGAAGATCGCGACGGCCTGTGCGCCCCATGCGCTGCAAAAAGGAGCTGACGGTAAACGGCGCGTCAATCTGGAAGGCGCGCTCCAGGCGGCCGATATCGATACCGAGCTCCAGCGTAGAGGTGGTGACGGTTGTCTGCGTCTGCTCCTCGTCGCGCATGAGCTCCTCGGCCGTCTCGCGTAGCGATGCCGAAAGATTGCCGTGATGGATGAGAAAACGGTCGGGCTCGTGCCGGCTCTCGCAGTAGCTGCGCAGCATGGAGCACACGGCCTCTGCCTCCTCGCGCGAGTTGGCAAAGACCAGGCATTTGCGGCCGCGCGTATGCTCAAAGATATAGCCCATGCCGGGGTCGGCGTTGTCGGGCGCCGTGTCGGTGGGGTTGAGAAGCGCCTGCTCGGTCGCTCGTGGGATGTCGACTTCGCCCTCGGGGGCCGAGGAAGTGCGACGGTCTTTGGGAGCGGCCTTGCCCCGCGCCTGCTCACGACGTTGATGGTGTTCTTCCTGTGTAAGCTGTCCGCTGTGGCACATGTCTTGTCCGGATGCGGGCAGCGCCGCGGGCGCCGCCGTCTCAATACGCTCGCAAGCAAGCACCTCGGCTTCTTGTGGACCTGTGCCTACGAATCCTCGTTGCTGAGCCTGGGGGCCCGAGTTGTAGAAGTGCTCCATGGAGATGCGCCACACGCGGCGCGGTTCCTCAAAGCGGGGGATAACGCAGTCGCGCCCCGTTCCCTGCGAGAGAAAGGCGCCCGTGCGCTCGGGGTCGCCGATGGTGGCCGAAAGGCCAATGCGGCGGGGCTGCACGCCTGCCATGCGCGAGAGGCGCTCGATAAGACAGAGCGTCTGCCCGCCGCGGTCGCCGCGCATGAGCGAATGGACTTCGTCGATAACCACATAGCGCAGGTCGCAAAACATGCGCGGGATCGCCATGTGCTTATGGATCAGGAGCGCCTCGAGCGACTCGGGCGTAATCTGTAGGATGCCGCTCGGTTTTTTGATGAGTTTGGCCTTGTGTGATTGCGAGACATCGCCATGCCAGTGCCAGACGGGGATATCGGCTTCTTCGCACAGGTCGTTGAGGCGGACGAATTGGTCGTTGATGAGCGCCTTGAGGGGGCCAATGTAGAGGGCGCCCACGCTTGCGGGCGGGTTCTCCCAAAACTCGGTCAGGATGGGAAAGAAGGCTGCCTCGGTTTTGCCGGAAGCCGTGGATGCCGTCAGGAGCACATTATCTTGCGTGTTAAAGATGGCATCAGCTGCTGCAACCTGGATAGAGCGTAGGCTCTCCCAATCGTGGGAGTAGATGAAGTCTTGGATAAACGGGGCGTAGCGGTCAAAGGCGTTCACGGGGCCTCCTTTCAACAACGAATCTCTCAACGCGGCTGGCAACGGCTTGCTGCATTACTGCTTCAACGTTTGCCCAGATAAAACCTGCCAAAATAAACCTGTCCCTTTTTGGTAGGTTAGATGGTGAACTCGGCGAAGTTGCGGTCGCCGCCTGCGGTGCCGGTGTCGCCTGTTGCGGCTGCCGGCGCCAGCGCGTCGCCGCCGACGCTTTGCAGCAGCTCGGCCACGTTGGCGTCGGGGTTTTGGCATAGGATGTCGAGCAACTCGATAAAGTCACGAATGACTTCACGCGGCGTCAGATGCGTGTCGGCTCCCACACGACCGAACTCGATCTTGAGGAAGTCCACCAAGTCGTTCTCGGTAAGCGTGGGCGTCCAGCCAAAGTAGCCGGCGTGAATTTGCATGAGTTTTTCGATGAGCACCAGTAGCTCCTCGTAGGTGAGCGGCTGCAGGCGGATGATGGGTGCGAGCATGTCCTTAAGGTCCTCACGCGCAAAGCGACCCTGAGCGAGTCGGCTGCGCAGAGCCTCGTAGGAGAACACGCCGCGGCGGCGGTCTTCGATGGAGGTTGGCGTGCCGCCCATGATCATGCCCAGGTACTGCGCCTTGCCCTGAAGTGTGTCGTTGTACATGGTCAGGATCTTCTCGTAGTTGTACTGGCGCGTGATGGCATTGGGAATCTTATACAGATTCACGAGCTCGTCGATGAGCACCAGCATGCCCTTGTAGCCGCTGCAAACCAAAAAACGCGCGATGAGTTTGACGTAGTCGTACCAATCGTCGTCGCTGATGATGGTCGAGGAGCCCAGCTCGGCGCGCGCCTCGCTCTTGGTGCGGTATTCGCCGCGGATCCATTTGGTCACGCGGCTCATGGCCTCTTCGTCGCCCTCGGATACGGCCATGCGGTAGCGGCGGAGCATACGGGTGAAGTCGAAGCCGTGGACCATCTCCTCGAGCGGGGCCAGTTGGGCATTGACGACCGACTCGTCGACGTCGGCACATGAGGCGACCCAGCGATCCAGAATAAGGTTGAGCGCACCGCCCTCGGGGCGCGTCTTGGTCGATATATTGCGGATGAGCTCGCGGTAGGTGGCAAGGCCCTGTCCCTGACCGCCCTGCAGGCGGCGCTCGGGCGACAGGTCGGCATCAGCGACGACGAATCCCTCGCCCATGGCGTGCGTGCGGATGGTCTGGAGCAAAAAGCTCTTGCCGGCGCCGTAACGACCGACCAGAAAGCGGAAGCTCGCGCCACCGTCGGCGATGAGGCTCAGATCGGTGAGCAGGGCGCGGATCTCGACCTCGCGGCCTACGGTGATGTAAGGAAGGCCGATGCGCGGGACCACGCCGCCCTTGAGCGAGTTGAGAATGACGGCAGCGACGCGCTTGGGCACGCGAGGTGCTGCGGATGCGGTATCACTCATGGTCTAGGTATCCTCTCACGTCTGCTTCGTAGTCCTCGATAATCTGCGGCCCTGCCGCGCTAAATTCAATTACGGTGTCGCCCACCAGGTCAAAGAGCGCCTCGTTGATGGTATCGACGAGCATGTCCTCGCTCTGCTCCGATTGCACTACCGCCGATTCCGCCTGTACTGCGTTGTGCTCGAGCAGCGCGCGGAGATAGGCGTCTGCGGCGGGCACGAGTTCGTTTGTGGCGTCAGCGGGCGTAGCAGCTGCGAACGCGGGCGTCGGCGCGAGAAGCGGTGCCACGACACCAAACTGTTCGGTGGATATGGTCGGCTCGTCGGACTCGTCCTGCCCTGCAGCCGCCGCGACCGCCTCGACCATCGCGTCGGCTACGGGCTCGGCTTCCGGTTGCCCTGAGTCCGCTGCCTCGGCTTCTGCGGACGCGCCGTCCTCGCGTTCCTCGTCAATCAAAAGCGCCTCGCGCGTTTGTGCGGCGGCGCTCCGAATATGCCCCAGCTGACTCAGATCGATATCGATCTTGACGGGCTGGTGTGCGGCGTCCCACGAAAGCCATGCCACAATCTCGTCATCGATAATCTTGGCCAGATATTTGGGGACCTTTTCTTCCTTAAGGGGATGGGCAGGGTCCAGCGCCAGGCGCAGGCGTTGGTCGCAGGCGCGCATCATTTCACCGAGCTTGCTGCTCTTTTGCCTACTACCGTGGATACGCATGCATTCCCAAAAGCCGTTTTGGCAACGGTAGATATGGATGGGGTCCAGACGGTATTCGCAGTCCTCGTGGCGCTCGGGCGCAAAGAATACGGCCGAGGCAAACATGGTGTAGGGCATGGCCGTCTCCTCCCCAAATAAACTTGCCACGATGCCGGTCTTTCGGTGCGTGTCATAGTAGCGCACCATGCGGACATACACGGCGCACGCCACGTGGCGCAGATCGCGGTGGTGGCTGCGGTCGAGCCGCGAGCTACTTAGGTTGTACGTGGAGAGGGCGTTGATGGCGGCCATGAGTCGCTCCTCGCGCACCTCATCGGGCGGAAGGGGGAGCGTGGGCTCGGAGGTTTTGCGACGCTTAGGGGTCTGGCTGGACGGTGCCGGTACAAGGTCTCGTGCCGCGCGCCGCAGTTCGATAAGGGCGTTATCGAACATGACGGTTTTAGAGTCGCGAAGCAGCTTGGGGTCGAGCCCGTGGAACACGGCGTAATCTTGCAGCCACACGCGCGCAAACCGGTCGATGCCGGGCTCGAAGGCGCGATAGACATCCCAAAAAGCCTTGATCTTGTTAAAACCATCGAGTGGATTATCTACGCCAATGCCGCAGATCAGCTCATAGAGATACAGAAAGGCAAAGGACGTAGACGTTTCCTCGACGGTTCCGCGGCGCACTTGGGCACGCCAGGTAAAGTAGCCGCGCAGTTGCCGGTCGCTCATGGCGTTGTAGGTGGGAAAGTACGACTTAAAGGTGCCGTTGTAGGGACAGTCGTCCTCAAAGTCGGCCATCAGCAGGCCCTGGCGGTAAAAAAGCTCGGCTTCCGAAAGCCAGCGGCCCGCACCGCCCTTGGGGTCATCCTGCCAGCGCGATATCTCGCGCATTTTACGGTACTGGTCGGGGAGGAAATTCTGCATCTGTCGGCCGGTTTTGAGAATCGGCTCGTCTGCGTAGGTTTCGTTTGAGAAGCGGGCGGACTGATGGGTCCGGGCCTCGGCCATAATGCGCTCGATGAGCATCTTGATGTCCTGGTCGGCCACCGCTCCTCCTCTCGAACGCAGCTACGGTGACCTCATATCATAGCACAGCATCAAACAGATGTTCGAGATACCGCTGCGTTGATAGATTTAGAACAGGAGGGCGTATATGACGGCGATGACGACGGAGGGAAGCATATTGGCCGTGCGGAAGGTCTGAGGACGGATGAGGTTGACGCCGACGCAGAAGATGAGCATGGAGCCTACGAGCGAAAGGCTGTTGAGGGCTGCTGTGGTCATGATGGGGGAGAGCGCGCCGGCAAACAACGTGATCGTCCCCTGGAACACGGCGACGGGCAGGGCGGAGAAGATGCAGCCGCGGCCAAGCGAGGCCGTCATGGTGCAGACGATGATGCAGTCCAGTGCGCCCTTGAGGGCAAGCGTTGACCAGTCGCCGAGCAGGCCGTCCTGGATCGATCCCACAATGGCCATGGCGCCGATGCACACGGTGAGTGAAGTCGAGACAAAAGCGTTGGTGAACTCGTTATCGCCCTCACTGCCAGTCTTGCGCTTGAGCCATTCGCCAAGGTTCTCGATGGCGGCCTCCAAGTTGATGGCCTCGCCGATGAGCGAACCGAGCGCAAATGAGACGATGAGCATGGTGGTACCGGTGGTCGCTAGCGCCTTTCCATCGATGATGAGCATCTTTTGCATGGTGCCGCCCAGGCCGATAAACAGGACGCACAGCCCCGATGCTTTCATGAGCGTGTCTTGGATGCGCGGTGTAATGAAGCGGCCGCCCGCTAATCCCAAAAGACCGCCCGCAACTAAAAGCGCAACGTTGATGATTGTTCCCAAGCCCGGCATGAGCCCTCCTGTATTGATGCCAACGTGGCAATCGTAGCAGAACGAAATGCGAGACACATCGCGACTCATCTAATACGTTATATAAGTGGTATTAGGAATGATGCGCAGCATTTAAGCCTCAGGTGGTTGTCGGGACATAGGGATAGTAGTCAAAGCGCAGTGTCATAAGCCGCTGTGGGGATTCAATAGCCGCGGCGATGATATTGGCATCGCGGGCACGATCAAACCCTTCGAGTTCGATCTGATACGAGACGTCTTGCATAATGTCCAGACGTCGCCAGGCTAGAAGTGTGTCGCCATCGAATTCCAGGGTCTTGCTTCCGTCTGGGGCAACGGCGTATAGACGCAGTTTAGCGGTGGTTGCAGGGTCGACAACCGTGACCTTTTTAATTTCGTTTCGAGTATTCTTGGCGCCCAACAAGGTGAGCAGTGTTGGGGCCACGACCTCGCCTGATGGCAAAAAGACGACTTCGATGGATTCGGGAAATGCGATGATGGCCGACTTGCGGACGGGCTGATTGGCGGCGGCAACTTCGATGCTTGCAGCGTCGATGACCTCCGTGTGGTCGAGCGCGGCAAACACGCAGCAGTTACCTTCATCGATTTCTTGAGGATCAGCAAGCCCCAGACTGTCCGCGAGCTCGGGATCGTTTTGATCGGTAGCGGGCTCATTCGGTGCTTCGAAAGAAGCTGGGACGCTGTTTGTCGGCGATGACGTGTCGCCCGCACCCGCTTCCTTGTCCGCGCTCTCTTCTTGTATGGTTGCGTTGATGGGTTCGTCGTTTGAGGGGAGCGTCTTGGCGTCAAGCGCGGAGGGGAGAATTCCGATGGCTCCGGATCCGTTCCACTCCATTTCGAGAAGCGCCGGGTCGGCAAGAATGCGTTGCCTGCTTTGCGCGTGGGCATCGATTTCAATAGGGCCTGCCTCTATCCCTCGTGTAAGGCTGAGTGATCCGGCTGGCTTCTCGAAATGAGCGTCTGTATCTTTGGTGCTGGCGGCGTAGAACAGCAGGGACGTTTCTCCCGCCGCGATGGCATCGGTGCCGGCTTTGGCCAGCCGCAACGATGCCGTGAATGAGAGGGTGGGCTGCGTGTCGTCTGCATTCGCGGCGGCGCAGCCCAGACATATACCGCCTCCTTTCTCGAAAAACGCACCGTCAAAGGCGACCTTCGCTCCGTTCGCCGAGTCATCGACCGAAGCGATGTCGATGCGCAGCTCTAAATTGCATGGATCGCCATCTGCATCGAGCACAACCGAGCGCCACGTGCAGACGGCGCACCCCGCCTGGGAGCCGTTTACCTTGTTCGAACGATTGATATCCACGACTATCGAGCCGTCCGTATTACGACGAAGGCATCCCGAGGTTGAGATTGCGGCCTGTGCAATCGAAAAACGCTTACACGCAATGGCGCTCGACGGATTTGGTGCGGAGCTTAGGGCTGCTGGTAAGGAGTCTGCCATGACGGGAGTCGCCCAAGCGGCGACAGGCGTTCCGGTTGCGAGCGCGCCGCAGAGTGCGACGACGGGCAAAAGGTTCTTCGATGCCATGGGGTCTCCTTAGCTATTTTAGTGCGGCCTATCCGTGTTTTGTTTCTGGCTGTGTTTGATGTGCAGACCGAGGCCGGCGGTCCCCGCGCCTGCTGCTGTGGCACCTACTGCCAAGAGCCATCGTCTGTCGCCTGTCTGCGCCAACGGTTCCTCGCGGTCGCCGCGGTCGAGTTCCGAGAGATCGACCGTCACTTGCGTGGCGGCCTGTGCCTGTTCTTGCTGGGCAAAGGCCATGGCTGGCTCAAACGCTAGGATGCTGACGGTGGCGGCCAGGGCGATAGCCTTATGCCGTGTGCGCACCGGGCTCGACCGTCCAGGTGATCGTTGCAACCTGATCGCCTTCGCCGGTTACGCGGAAGATGTCGCGCGTGACGCGGGCGACGTTTCCGCTTGTCTTGAGCTTAATTTTGTCCGCGCCGCCGGCAATGCCCTGGTAGCCCATGTCGAAGGCTGCATTCTTGGAAAGATCGAGGCCCGTCCCCTGCATTGCGGCGCTGGCGTTCTGGAGTGCGCCGTCGGGGCCGACCTTAAAGTCGATGGAATTCTGCGCGGTTCCGGCCTTGGCGTCGGCGGCAATGGTCCAGGTGTTCATGGCGTCGATCTTCATGTTGGTGACATGGATGCCGTAGGCCGAATGATTGTCGATGGTGGTCGCGTCTTCTGAGGGGCCCTGAAGCGTGCCGTCGGCCTTGGCGACGAAGGGAATAACCGTCGGAACTTTGAACTCTACGTTGTCGATCTCGGTCCTGACCATTACTTTCGTGGTTCCAACGCGCCCGGCTGCCAGAGCTGGCGTCGGGGCGGCGCCCATTGCGAGCGCGAGCGCGAGCCCTGCGCCCACGACGAGCGCTCTGGCTCCGTTCATGTTCCTGGTGATGTCCATGGTCGTTCCTTTCTATTCGCCGCGGGCCGTCCCCGCGATGATTGGACGAATGTTGGTGAATTGCGTGCGGTGCCGCGTCGGCCGAAAAAGCTAGTTCTCGGCTTGCTCAACCCGTACCCTGACACGTGTCGGATTGCCGTGGCTGTCGAGGGTCTTGGCATCGAGTGCCTGGATCTCGATGTATGCCTCGCCTTCTTTGATGTCGCCGGCGGGGCACGTCTCGATTGTCTTGCCGGTCTCGACCACACCGGATTCGTACATGGTCTCGTCGTTTTGGATGACGCGGAATCGCTGGGGAAATTTATTGTCTTGGACGTTTTGCACGTTGACGCGCAGCTTGCCGTCCTCCTGTAGCTGAGCGACCGGCGCGACCGAAATCGTCATCATGTTGTCGCGGACGATGGCATCGAGCTCATCTTGGATTTCTTGGCGCGATTTACCCTCTGCCGTCGTGACTGAGGCGCCCGCTTCGGGCACGGGCTGCGACTGCCAGGCGTATAGCCCTACGGCGATGAGGGCGCAGACGATAGCCAGGCAGACAACGACGAGTTTCTTGCGACGCCCCAGTCCTGCAAGGCGGGGCGGCTTCTTCGCACTCATGCGGCGTCCTTGGTGGTGTAGACACGTGCGAACGTGGACGGGTCCGCTCCAAAGAGCATGTGAAGCATCAGGCGGCGCGAGTAGATGAGCTCGTCAAAGTCGTGAGGGAGCTCGATGTCGTGGATACGTGCGATGTGGTGGGCGAGCGCCGAGAACGACTCGGGGTCGCAGATAACATCGGTGGTGACGTGGTAGACCGCCGTATCGGGGAACGCCTCTTCGTCGAAAGGCAGGAGATAGGGATCGTCGTCGACCTCGATGGCGACGCCGTACTGGGGCCAGTAATATGCCATGGGAACCTCCCTGCTTCTGGGGCCAAAACTTCTATCGGTTTTGGCTGTCGACGCCGACCGTATCAGCCGCTACTTGACCAATTTCTGACCAAATGCTTGACGGATTGACATCTCCGCAGGTAAAAGGCAGTAAAAAATACTTCAACTTTTTTCGAGTGACATTTACGCGATCGGCGACGGCGGGGCGATATGTGTCAAAAGCATCGTCTGCCGAGGAAGCCTTGCCGTTCGCCGAATTGCACAAACGTAAAAATCGCCAATTATGGAGACGGTCTCGAACACGTCGACGAAACGATGCGGTAACATCTCCCTGCAAACACTGTAGTTAGCTAAAGGGGGAGTTCGCGTGTCTGCAACCATTAAACCCTTCACCGATGAGTTCGAAGAGTATGGCCGCGATGAATCTCGTGCATCGGGCGAAGCATCGAGCATCTCGTTTCCGACAACGGAAGACGAGGTCCGTGCCATTTTGGAAACGCTCCATGCCGAGCGTGTCCCGGTAACGGTTCAGGGCGCCCGAACCGGCCTTGCCGCCGGTGCCGTGCCCCACGGTGGGCATATCCTCAATACTTCCCGTATGAATCGCTACTTGGGCCTTCGCCGCGATGAACAAGGCCAATTTCTGCTGCGCGTGGAGCCGGGCGTTGTGCTCTCGGAGCTGCGTAAGCAGCTGAGCAAGAAGGTACTGCCGACCGCTGGTTGGGACCAGGCATCGCTTGAGGCCTACGAGGAGTTCCAAGAGTCCCCCGAGCAGTTCTTTCCCACCGATCCCACCGAGGCATCTGCCTGTCTGGGTGGCATGGCGGCATGCAACGCCTCCGGCGCCCGCAGCTACGCTTACGGCCCCATGCGCCCGCATATCACGGGACTCCACGTCGCGCTGGCTGATGGCGATTTGCTTGAGCTTCAGCGCGGCGAGGCTTTTGCCCAGGGCCGCCACCTGTCGCTCGTGACGGCAGAGGGTCATACATTCGAGCTTGATCTTCCTGACTACACCATGCCCAAGACCAAAAATGCCTCGGGGTATTTTGTTGCGGACGATATGGACGCCATCGATCTTTTTATCGGTGCGTGCGGCACGCTCGGCGTCATTACCGAGCTCGAGATCGCCCTGCAGGCGGCACCTTCGGTCGTATGGGGTGTGAGTTGCTTTTTCGATAGCGAAGACAAGGCCGTGTCCTTTACCGATTCCGTGCGTCCCGTGCTGTCCCATGCCGCCGCTATTGAGTATTTCGATGCTGGCGCCCTGGATATCCTGCGTCGCCAGCGCGAGCAGTCGACAGCGTTTGCCTCGCTGCCGGCGCTCGACGACGAGGCAAAGGTCTGTGTCTACGTGGAGCTCGACTGCGATGACGAGGCGCAGGCGACCGAGGAGCTGTACCACCTTGGATGGGTGCTGGAGTTTGCGGGCGGCCGCGACGATGCGACATGGGTCGCCCGCACCGAAGTCGATCGCGAGTGCCAGCGGTTCTTCCGCCACGCGGTGCCCGAGAGCGTCAACATGCTCATTGACGAGCGTCGCCGCACCGACCCCACCATTACCAAGCTGGGATCGGATATGTCGGTGCCCAATGCACGCCTTGCCGATGTCATGGCCCTCTATCGCCGCACGCTGGCCGAAAGCGGGCTTGAGTCTGCTGCCTGGGGACACATCGGGAACAACCATCTGCATGTGAACATCCTGCCGCGCGATGCGCAAGACTACCGTCGTGGTGGAGAGCTCTTTGCCCAGTGGGCTTCCGAGGTCACGGCCATGGGCGGTGCCGTTTCTGCCGAACACGGCGTCGGCAAGATCAAGGCGGGCTTCTTGGAGACGATGTACGGCCACGAGGCCATGGTCGAGTCGGCGCGCCTCAAACTCCAGCTCGATCCTGCCGGCCAGTTGGGTCGCGGCAACCTGTTTACGGAGAAGCTCTTGGATGAACTCGTCCAGAAAGGGGGCGCGTGAAGATGAGTGATTTCCATATGGTGGTGTGCGTCAAGGCGGTGCCCGGAAGCACCGAGGTCAAGATGGACCCCAAGACCAATACTATCGTGCGTGATGGCAAGCAGGCGGTCATTAATCCCTTCGATGCAAGTGCCCTCGAATGTGCGCTAGCGCTGAAGGACGACTTTATCGGCTTTGGCATGGACGTGCGTGTGACGGTGGTGTCGATGGGCATCCCCGCGACCGAATCGCTGCTGCGCGACTGCATCGCCCGCGGTGCCGACGACGCGCTGCTGCTGACCGATCGCGCCTTTGCGGGCGCCGATACCCTAGCCACCACCTATGCCCTCAAATGCGGCATCGAGGCACTCGATGAGGACTTTGACCTGCTCATCTGCGGCAAGATGGCGGTGGACGGCGATACGGCCCAGATCGGCCCCGAGCTGGCCGGCGCCTTTGGGGTCCCCTGCGTGACCGACGTGAGCTGTGTGCAGAGCGCGGGATTTACGACGTGTGGCTCGCTGGCGCTCGTTCACGGCTGCGATGCCGGCGAGGAGACGGTGTACCTGGAGATGCCGTGTGCGATGACGACTGCCAAGGAGATTGGCCAGCTGCGCATGCCGAGTATTGCCGGTATTCGCGCGGCCGAGGATGCAGACGTGCGCGTGGCCAGCGCTGCCGACGTAAACGCCGACCCCTCGCGTTGCGGCCTTGCCGGATCACCGACGCAGGTCGTGCGCTCGTTTGTGCCCGACCGTGACCAAACGTGCGAGGCCGTCGAGGGAACGGCGTCCGAGCAGGCGGTAAAACTTGCCAAGATTATCGAGGGGATGGCATAGATGAGCGGGCTGATTATCGATAGCGAAGCCTGTATCGGCTGCGGTCGCTGCGTTCGCGCCTGCGCCTCGGGCGGCATTGTGGTGGAGGGTGAGCGCCCCAATCGCTGTGCCCGCGTAACCGACGGCTGTATCCTGTGCGGTGGGTGCGTCGACGCCTGCCCCGTCAACGCCATCTCGATTGAGCGCGACGAGGCCGCCGGCGCGGCAGACCTTGACGCATATCGAGACATCTGGATCTTCGTGCAGACTGACGAGCACGATGCCGTTGCATCCGTGGCCTTCGAGCTCATGGGCAAGGGGCGCGAGCTTGCCGATGCCCGCGGCTGCCGTCTGGTGGCACTGGTCGGCATGAGCCCCGAGGGCTCACTCGGGGACCTGGAGCATCTGATTTGCGCCGGTGCGGACGAAGTTCTGGTCTGTCGTGACGAGCGCCTGCGTCAGAACGACGCGGAGGTCTACGCCCGCTTGATCTGCGATTTGGTAGCCGAGCGCAAGCCCGAGGCCATTCTGTACGGCGCGACCGCCTTTGGTCGCGAGCTGGCGCCCAGTGTGGCCGTGCGCTTGCAGACGGGCCTTACGGCCGATTGCACGGTGCTTTCGATGGATACGGAGACGGGTCTGCTGCAGCAGACGCGCCCGGCGTTTGGCGGCAACCTGATGGCCACCATTATCTGCCCCAACCACCGTCCTCAGATGGCAACGGTGCGCCCCGGCATCTTTAAGGCGCCCGAGTTTGACTATAGCCGCTCCGGCACGATTGCCCAGGTAGTGCTAGCGGATGACGTTAAGGCCCGTGTCGAGATCTCGATTCCCGCCGAGGAGTGGGGACAGCAGGCCTCAATTGCCGATGCCGAGCGTCTAGTCGTGGTGGGCCGCGGCATCGGCTCCAAGAAAAACCTACCGCTGATGCGAAAGCTTGCCGAGGCTCTGGGTGCCGAGCTTGGCTGCACGCGCCCCGTGGTGGAGGCCGGCTGGCTGGAGTATCGCCACCAAATTGGCCAGACGGGTGTATCGGTCTCGCCCAAGCTCCTCGTGAGCATCGGTGTCTCGGGCGCTATCCAGCATCTCGCCGGCATCGGTGGGGCGGAGTGCATTGTCGCCATCAATGAGGACCCGGATGCCCCCATCTTCGGTGCCGCCCGGTACAAGGTCGTCGGCGATGCCGTTGAGATCGTTGAGGAACTGCTGGCTCAGCTCGAGTGCTAAGCGCTTGCCAGCCAGCGGCGCAGCTCGTCCTTAAGGCGGCTCCAGGTTGCCTGCGCGGCGGGGTCGGTAAAGGGTCGCGTAATGCCAAAGGGCGCGTCGAGCAGGCGATAGATATCGCCTTGCTCGCGCGCCAGTGCACGGCTTGCCGGATGGACGAGCTCAAACATAAAGCAGATGAGCCCCACCAGGTAGTCCGCCGGCTCGTTGCGCTCGTCACGCGCGACGCAGCGATGCTCGTCAAAGGCGGTAAGCGCCGGTGTCGAGAAGTGGCTGGCGAGAAACGTGTCCTCATCCACCTTGAGGATGGTGTCGACGGTGCTGTCGGCGATGGTGCGCATAATGTCGATCTTGTCGCCATCGCGCACGATATCGCAGAAGCGCCGCGTGCGCTCGTCGAGCTGTGCGGGTAGACGGAAATCGCTGTGATAGGCGATGCTCGCTCGGATGAGCTCATCTTCTGCCGGGTCATCGATAAAGTCGCGGATGCTCATTACGGCGGGTGCATCGGCGGGATTCTCGCCAAAGAGGACCTCGATGCCCAGCACTGCATGGCTCATGCTCTCGGCGTCCTTAAAGGTGTCCCAGCGTCGCAGCTGCTCAAAGCGGCCCATATCGTGCAGCAGGCCGCAAAGCCATGCCAGGTCAATATCTTCTGACGACCAGCCCTGCTCGCGCGCTACGGCATCGCATGCCTCGGCCACGTGGTACGTATGCTCGATTTTGAGCGCGATGCGTGGGTTGGTGGCGTCGTAGGCATCGGTGTAGCTTTTGAAGGCCGCGCGCGCCCGGTCTCGATCGATAGCTGTCATAATGACTTCCTAAAAAGTTGTGTCTTTCGATCCGGTGGCAATTGTAGGTGAACTTTATTGCCACCGGTTGATATTTCTGCTGCGTTGCAAGGCGCGCTGCAGACGACTTACCAGAATGGGAGTGGCATGGTCCTTAGGATCTTTAAAATCGTCTGGCCAGTGATGCTTACCTATGTTGCAATAGGCGCGCCGTGCGGAATGATCATGGGGCAGACGGGAATGGAGCCCTGGATGGTCTTTGCTCTGAGCAGCACGTTTGTGACGGGCAGCGGCCAGTTTATGATCTGCAATCTTTGGCTGGCGGGCGTACCGGCACCTTCGATTATCGCGAGCGTCGCCGCCATCTCCTCGCGCTTCGCTCTTTACTCGGCATCGATCGCACCCCATCTGGCGGGCGCCTCGAAGCGTCAGACGCTGGCTGTTGCCGCGACGCTCACCGAGGAGGCATACGGCATCTCGCTTGCCAAGCTGGTTGAGGGGGAGGATTGGGGCCCGCGCGAATCCTTCGTGCTCAACGTGATCCTCATCGCGACATGGGGCGCTTCGTGCACGATGGGTGCCATCGTCGGTGCCGTTGTCGATGTTCCCACCGCTATTGCGAGTTTCGTCTGCACGTCGCTCTTTATCTGTCTACTCTTTTCGCAGCGGCTGTCGCGCGGCAACGTTGTCGCGGCGGTTTCGGGCGCGGTGTCCGTCGCCGTATGCAAGTTCTTGGGCCTCACGAATATTGCCGTGCCGGCAAGCGTCGTGGTCGGCATTGCCATTGCGCTGGCGTGCGATGCTGTATTAGACGGAAGAGGTGCCCGCGATGCCCGTTAACGAGTTCTTGGTTCTGTGGCTGTCGTCGTGGGCTGTTATCGCGTTCTTTCGCATCGCGCCGGCGTTTGCCTTGCGCGGGAGAACGCTGTCGCCCCGCATTACCGAGGCCCTGGGTTATATCCCGCCCGCTGCCTTTGCCGCGCTGGTCGCCAACGACTTGGTGAGCCCCGGGGCGTTCGACGCGGGACTCTGGCCTGCCTTGGTTCCCTGGATTGCGGCTGCCGGCGTCGTGGTGGTGGCAATCAGGACAAAGTCGATGTTGTGGTGCTGTGTTTCGGGCATCGTGCTCTATATCGTTTTGAGCCTCGTATAAGAGCGGGACACGTTTAGCATCCCGGCCAACGAATCCAATTTTTCACCGAGCTGGTCTATTTCTTCTGGTACCATGGTCAAACTTTACTGTAGCAAAGCGTGACGTGGGCTTTTGTACCCCGTCAGCGGAAATGGGGGTTTCATGGCACAGGAAGCGACCGCCAACGAGCAAAAGAAATTCAAGGTCCCGCGCATCCCGGGCGACATCATGATCTATCCGATGATCGTCGGTCTTTTGCTCAACACCTTCTGCCCGCAGGTTTTTGAGATCGGCGGCTTCTTTACGGCTGCCTGCCGCGGTGGCTCCAATACCATCGTCGCCGCGATCCTGCTGTTTGTGGGCGCCGGCATCAGCTTTAAGTCCACGCCGGGTGCCATCAAGACCGGTATCGTCGTGCTGATCCCCAAGCTGGTCGTCGCAGCGGCTCTCGGCCTGGGCGTGGCATATTTCTTTAACGACAACTTCCTGGGTCTGAGCTCCGTGTCTATCATCGGCGGCATCACGTTTTGCAACATGGCGCTCTATACGGGCATCATGGGCGAGTTCGGCGATGAGTCCGAGCAGGGCGCCGTCGGTATCCTGTTCTTTACGGCTGGCCCCGCCGTCACGATGATCATCCTCGGTGTTTCCGGCCTCGCCAACATTCCCATTGGCACCATTATCGGCTCCATCTTGCCACTCGTTATTGGCATGGTTCTGGGCAACCTGTTCCCGTTTATCAAGAACCTGCTGGTTCCCGGTGCCAATCCCGCGATTGCCGTCATCGGATTTCAGCTCGGTGCGTCCATGAGCCTGTCGAGCTTTATCACCGGCGGTATTTCCGGCATCTTGCTGGGCCTTGTCACGCTGTTTGTCGTCGGTCCCATCACCTTTGCGTTCGAGCGTCTGTGCGGCGGCAATGGCAAGGCCGCTGTGGCTTGCTCCACCATTGCCGGCACGGCTATGACCACACCGGTTGCCCTCGCCGAGGTCGCACCGCGTTACGCCGAGCTTGCGCCCACCGCGTACGCTCAGATCGCCACCGCCGTTATCATCACGGCGATCATGGCTCCGATTCTGACTGGCTGGGTCGACAAGAAGTTCTGCCAAGGCAAGGAGGATCTGTCGCCTGTCGGTGTCGAGGCCATCGAGGAGGCCGTCGCGACTGACATCGATGGCGAGTAGCAATCGATACCCATCAATGATGCCGGCGTGTGCAATTCGCGCCGTATGGGCGCCCGAACAGAAACTGTTTTGCAGTGATGTTCGGGCGCTCTGCTATTATCCCCTTTACCCCTGCGGAGTAAAGGGGTGTTTATTGCCCTGATTCGAATTGGGCGATTCTGACCACTTGGGTATTGAAGGGATGGCGCTAGTGGTTAAGGCACTCAAGATTGAGATATTCGTGCTATGCATGATTGTTCTTATCGGGCTTGCCGTGCGAAGTCGTTGCTCCTTGTTCTCGAGCACCCAGCAGCTATTGTTTAGCATGCTTGGCTACACCTCTGCCGCGTACATATTATTCGATATGATCTGGACGCTTTCGGACGGTGTGGACGGCACGTTGGGCATTGCTGCCAACTGGATTTCCAACGCGGTTTCGTTTTCGCTCTTTGCTATCGCGTGTCTCATTTGGTTTATCTATTCCGAGACGGTGCAGGGTTCTCGTCTTTTGACCTCGCGCTATAGGGTGGTGCTTGTAGCGTTGCCTACGGCTCTGGTGGTCGTGCTGGCGTTTACCAGTTACTGGACGCACGCCCTGTTCTATATCGATTCGCAGGGCGTGTATCGTCGCGGCTTTGCCTATATGATCCAGCCCATCGTCAGCTACTGTTACGTTATACATACGTCCCTGCATGCGTTTGTGCAATCTCGCAGGGTCGAGAGCCTGCAGACGAAGGCCATCTATCGAACCTTGGCATTTTTCGCCATTCCGGCTCTGGTGGGCGGTACCTTTCAGGTCGTATACTCGGTGCCCGGCCTTTGTGTCGGCATAATGATTAGCATGTTGCTGCTTTACATCATCTACCAGGAGCAGCTCATCTCGACCGACCCGTTGACTGGACTTAACAATCGCAACCGTTTTGAGACCTATATGCTGTCGCTCTTCTCAAATGTGGATCAGGCCGAAGATGTATATCTGCTTATGATGGACGCCGACGGCTTTAAGCAGATTAACGATCGCTATGGGCATGTGGAGGGCGACCACGCTCTTCAGGTCATATCCGCTGCGCTCAAAGAAGTCTGCTCGGCGTCTGGCGGCTTTATCGCACGTTATGGTGGCGATGAGTTCGTGGTGCTCCAAAAGGCAGTGGCGGAACAGGATATCATGCATCTGTGCGCGACAATCAACGATGAGCTCGCGCGCGCCGAGGTTCCGTATCTGTTGCGGATGTCCATCGGCTACGCACGGGTTGGTGATGGCGTCGATACCTGGCAAGACTTGCTTCGCGCTGCCGATGCGGAGCTCTACCGTGTCAAGGCCGAGAAAAAGAAAGCTGGCATCCAGATACGCTAGATAAAGGGGTGCAAGCTTGCGTGCATGGCGGCCCTCGGCTCTCCGATGTACTCCATTAAGCTAAAGTGTGCGAACATCCTCCCTAAAAAGGTGAGCTCGCTAGGCCTTTTTGGGCCTGTTGACGATGATGATGCCGCCGCAGACCAACAGAAGGGCAACAAGTACGGTAACAGGGCTCGTGCCAGCGCCCTCGCCGAGCAGCAGAGCGCTCAACAGTACGCCAAAGACTGGATTCATAAAGCCAAAGACCGACACACGGCTGACGGGGTTGACGGCAAGCAGACGCGACCATAGCGAGTACGCGACGGCGGAAATGAGTGCCATATAGATAATGAGTGCGATGGCGGGGATGATCGCGGTGGGGGAGAGCGCGCCGCCCATCAAAAACCCGATGGCGGTAAGGACCAAACCTCCGACTAAAAACTGCCAGCCGGCGAGCAAGACGCCGTCATGCTTGCGCGAGAAGATGCCGATCAGGCAGGTCGAAAGGGCACCCGCGACGGTGGAGGCCAGGATAAAGCCCTCGCCATCGAGCCTGAAGCCAAAGGTACCATCCGCGCCTGAAAGGTTGACGAGCGCAACGCCGACAAAGCCCAGCGCACAGCCAAGAACCTTGGCCGCATCGAGCTTTTCGGTGCGAAACGCCAGGGCGGCAAAGAGGATGGCCAAGAAGTTGGCGCTGGCCTCGATGATGGAGCTCGACATGGCACTGGCGCGCGAGAGTCCCAGATAGAAAAAGAAATACTGTCCGATAGTCTGGAAGAGCGACAGGATGCAGATGGGCTTAATGTCGCGTACCTGTGGGACGAGCGGGCGGCGCTGGGCTGCACTCATACCGGCGATAACCAGGATACCGGCAAGCGTGAAGCGCAAACCTGCAAAGAGCAGCTGCGAGGCGCTATCGTGCGCCGGGATACCAAAGAGTGCATAGCCGATTTTGATGCAGGGGAAAGCCGACCCCCAGAGCGCGCAACAAACAAGACAGCCCAGGATGAGTCCAGGCAGGGTGGCGAGATGCGGCTTGCGGCTTTCCATGATGTCCTTCCTGTATGCGCGAAGCAAAAAAGAACCCGCCACCGGGTGTGCCAGTGGCGGGCGTTGTTACCCGAGGGGATTGTACCCGATGGGAAAGCTTTAAGCGAAGTAGGCTACGCCGCTCTCAAAGATCGGCATGAACTTATCGCCGGGGACATGCTCGGGCACGTTGCGGTACAGGTTGTCGCCGCGGCGCTCGGCATGGCCCATCTTGCCCAGGACGCGGCCGTCGGGGCTCGTGATGCCCTCGATGGCGAGTACGGAGCCGTTGGGGTTGACGGAAAGATCCATGCTGGGCTTGCCGTCCTCGCCCACGTACTGCGTGGCGACCTGGCCGTTGGCGATCAGCTGGGCGAGTACCTCGTCGTTGGCGACAAAGCGGCCCTCGCCGTGGCTGATGGCGACGGTGTAGGGGTCGTCCAGGCTGCACTGCGACAGCCACGGGGACAGATTGGACGAGATGCGAGTGCGCACCAGACGGCTCTGGTGGCGGCCGATGGTGTTAAAGGTCAGCGTGGGCGCATCGGGCGTGGCGTCGACGATGTCGCCATAGGGCACCAGACCGAGCTTGACCAGGGCCTGGAAGCCGTTGCAGATGCCCAGCATCAGGCCGTCGCGGGCCTTGAGCAGGTCGCGGACTGCCTCGGTGACCTCGGGAGCGCGGAAGAACGCCGTGATGAACTTGGCGGAGCCATCGGGCTCGTCACCGCCCGAGAAGCCACCGGGGATCATGACGATCTGGCTTGCACGGATGCGGCGGGCGAGCTCGTGGGTGCTCTCGGCGACGGCCTCGGGCGTGAGGTTGTTGATCACGAAGGTGTCGGCCTCGGCACCGGCGGCACGGAAGGCGCGGGCGCTGTCGTACTCGCAGTTGTTGCCGGGGAACACGGGGATGATTACGCGCGGGCGGGCGATCTTGGCGCCGCCGTACACGTGGATATCCTTGGCGCGGAAGTCGATGGTCTCGACCTCGGCGGTCTCGCCGATGCTGCGGTAGGCGAAGACGCCCTCGATGCCGCTCTCCCAGGCCTCCTGGAGCTCGGCGAGCTCGATGACCTCGGAGCCGGTGTCGATGACATAGCCCTCGACGGTGGTGCCCAGGGGCTCGACGACAACGCCGTCGGCGACTTCGGGCAGCTCGGCGTCCTCGGCGAGCTCGACGATAAAGCTGCCGTAGAGCGGGGTGAAGAGGCTCTCCACGTCCACGTCCTCGGCAAGCTCGATACCGATCTGGTTACCGACGCACATCTTAAAGAGGCTCTCGGCGCCGCAGCCGTAGCCGGGCGTGGAGACGGCCAGGGCGTCGCCGGTAGCGGTGAGCGCCTCGACGGCGTCAAACGCGGCGAGCAGCTGCTGGGCATCGGGGCGGTAGTCCTCGCCATAGGTGGCGGGGGCGATACGGACGACGCGGTGTGTGAGGCCCTTGAACTCGGGGGAGACAGCGCGGGCCGCCTTGCCCACGGCGACGGCGAAGCTGATCAGGGTCGGCGGAACGTTGAGCTCGCCGGCCTCGTCCTCAAACGAGCCGCTCATAGAGTCCTTGCCGCCGATGGCACCGGCACCCAGATCGACCTGGGCCATAAGGGCGCCCAGGACGGCTGCCATGGGCTTGCCCCAGCGCTCGGCCTCGGTGCGCAGACGCTCGAAGTACTCCTGGAAGGAGAGATAGGCACGCTTGTGCTCAAAGCCGGCAGCCACGAGCTTGGCGATGGACTCAACCACGGACAGGTAGGCGCCCGCAAACTGGTCGGCCTCCATCAGGTAGGGGTTGAAGCCCCATGCCATAGCGCTCGCCGTGGTGGTCTCGCCGTCCACGGGGAACTTGGCAACCATGGCCGAGCTCGGGGTGAGCTGCGTCTTGCCGCCAAAGGGCATGAGCACGGTTGCGGCACCGATGGTGGAGTCGAAGCGCTCGGACAGGCCCTTGTTGGAGGCGACGTTGAGGTCAGTGACAAGCGAGGTCATGCGCTCGGCAAGCGTGGTGCCGGCCCAGCTGGGCTGCCACACGCTGCGGGCACAGACGTGGGCGACCTGGTGCTTGGGCGCGCCGTTGGAGTTGAGGAACTCGCGGGACAGATCGACGATGGCGACACCGTTCCAGGCCATGCGCATGCGCGGCTCGGCGGTAACCTCGGCGATAACGGTCGCCTCGAGGTTCTCCTCGGCGGCGTAGCCCATGAACTCCTCGACGTCACCGTCGGCGACGGCGCAGGCCATGCGCTCCTGGGACTCGGAAATGGCGAGCTCGGTGCCGTCCAGGCCGTCGTACTTCTTGGTCACGGTGTCCAGGTCGACATACAGGCCGTCGGCAAGCTCGCCCACGGCGACCGAGACGCCGCCGGCGCCAAAGTCGTTGCAGCGCTTGATCAGGCGGCAGGCGTCGCCGCGGCGGAACAGACGCTGCAGCTTGCGCTCGACCGGGGCGTTGCCCTTCTGGACCTCGGCGCCCGAGGTCTCGATGGACTCGGTGTTCTGGGTCTTGGAGGAGCCGGTGGCGCCGCCGATGCCGTCACGGCCGGTGCGGCCGCCCAGCAGGATGATCTTGTCAGTGGGGGCGGGGCACTCGCGACGCACGTGGTTTGCCGGGGTAGCGCCCACGACGGCGCCGACCTCCATGCGCTTGGCGACGTAGCCGGGGTGATAGAGCTCGTTGACCTGGCCGGTGGCAAGGCCGATCTGGTTGCCGTAGCTGGAGTAGCCGGCGGCAGCGGTGGTTACGAGCTTGCGCTGCGGCAGCTTGCCCTCGAGCGTCTCGGACACGGGGACGGTGGGGTCGCCGGCGCCGGTGACACGCATGGCCTGGTACACGTAGCTGCGGCCCGACAGCGGGTCGCGGATGGCACCGCCCACGCAGGTGGCGGCACCGCCGAAGGGCTCGATCTCGGTCGGGTGGTTGTGGGTCTCGTTCTTAAAGAGGAACAGCCAGTCCTGGTCCTCGCCGTCGACATCGACCTTCACCTTGACGGTGCAGGCGTTGATCTCCTCGGACTCGTCGACATCGGTCATGACGCCGGTCTTCTTGAGGTACTTGGCGCCGATGGTGCCCATGTCCATGAGGCAGACGGGCTTGGTGTCGCGACCGAGTTCGTGGCGCATCTCCATGTAGCGGTCGAAGGCCTGCTGCACCACGGCGTCGTCGATCGTCACGTCGTCCAGGACGGTGCCGAAGGTGGTGTGGCGGCAGTGATCGGACCAGTAGGTGTCGATCACGCGGATCTCGGTGATGGTGGGGTCGCGATCCTCATCGCGGAAGTACTGCTGGCAGAAGGCGATGTCCGCCTCGTCCATGGCAAGGCCGCGCTCGGAAATAAAGGCGGCAAGGCCGGCTTCGTCGAGCTCGCGGAAACCGTCGAGCACCTCGACGGGCTGGGGCTCGGGGGTCTCCATGTACAGCGTCTCGGGCAGGTCGAGCGAGGCGATGCGCGCCTCGACGGGGTTCACCACGTAGTGCTTGATGGCATCGATGGCGGCCTCGTCCAGAGCGCCCAAGATCATATAGACCTTGGCGGAGCGCACGGCGGGGCGCTCGCCCTGGCTGATGAGCTGCACGCACTCGCTGGCGGAGTCGGCGCGCTGGTCAAACTGGCCAGGCAGGAATTCGACGGCAAAGACGGCGCCATCGCTTGCGGGGAGCTCGTCGTAGGTCACATCGACCTGGGGCTCGCTAAAGACGGTCGGCACGCAGGACCGGAAAAGCTCCTTGTCGATGCCCTCGACGTCGTAGCGGTTGATAATCCTCAGGGCCTCGATGCCCTTGATGCCGAGAATTTCGGTCAGCTCGCCCTTGAGCTGCTGAGCCTCGACGTCGAACCCGGGTTTCTTCTCCACGTAGATACGAGAGACCATTGGTTCCTGCCTTCCTGATCGGTTGGGCGTACGGTACGGTATGCGGCAGCGGTCGGTTTGCGGGGCAAGCCTCGCGGTCGCCTTGAGCCGCATACTTTTAAACCTCACTATGATACGACAGCTCGTGGCGCGTTGAGGACGGCGAGGGTGCTACAGTGGAGCGCAAACAAGAGAAAGGCATCACATGGCATTTGTTTCGCTCGCCATCATCGCACTCGTGGCCTTTGCAAGCCCCTTCATCGCCTCGGCGATTCCCGGAAAACCCGTTCCCGAGACGGTCTTTTTGCTCGTGTTCGGCGCGGTGCTGGGACCTCATATGCTCGGCATTATCCATGTGGATGCCGAGGTCTCGCTCGTGTCCGAGCTCGGCCTGGCCTTTTTGTTCCTGCTTGCCGGCTTTGAGATCGACCCCAAGAGCATCACGGGCGTCGAGGGGCGCTACGGCTTGGCGACGTGGGTCGTCACGTTTGGTATCGCCTGGCTTGCCGTGCGCTTTACCCCGTGGTTCTCAGTCAGTCATTTCGACGGTATCGCCGTGACGCTTGCCCTCACTTCGACGGCGCTCGGTACGCTTGTGCCCATCATGCGCGAGCGCTCGCTCACCGGCACGCGCGTGGGCGACTCGATTCTCGCGTATGGCACTTGGGGCGAGCTCGGTCCCGTGCTCGCCATGTCGGTGCTGCTGTCTGCCCGCACTGGCATCCAAACGCTCGTAATCCTTGGCTTGTTTGCGGTGGTTTGCGTGTTGCTGGCCGTGGTCCCAAGCCGCTCCAAGCGCGTCGGCAGCCGCTTCTTTGCGTTTGTCGAGGAGCGCGCCGATACCACGTCGCAGACCTTCGTGCGCCTGACGGTGCTCATCCTGGTCACGCTCGTGGCGTTCTCGGCCGTCTTTGATCTCGACATCGTGTTGGGTTCTTTTGCCGCCGGCTTTGTCCTGCGCTATATCATCCCCGAGGGCAACCATACGCTCGAGACCAAGCTCGACGGTCTGGCCTACGGTTTTTTGATTCCGGTGTTCTTTACCGTATCGGGCGCAAAGATCGATCTGACGGCCGTGGCGTCGCGCCCGGGCTTGCTCGCGGGCTTTATCGTGGCGTTGTTGATTATTCGTGCCGTGCCTATTCTTATTTCCATGAGCATTTGTCCTGCGACGCGCGATGTGTCGGCGTATGGTCGCATTACCGTGGCCCTGTACTGCACCACGGCGCTGCCGATCATCGTTGCCGTTACGAGCGTTGCCGTCAACGCGGGCGCGCTGTCGCAAGATATTGCGTCGGTCATGGTTGCCGCCGGTGCCATCACGGTGTTCTTGATGCCATTGCTCGCGCAGCTCTTCTACCGCGTGGTGGATGCCGCACCGGTCGCCGCCGTGGCAGAGGTTGCCGAGCATCCATCCGATGCGCTCGACATCTTGCGCGCCCACCACGACCTAGCGAGCTTGCTCGCGCGCGAGCACGAGCTGCTGACCTCGCATGGCCATGGTCGCGTATTCGAGGGCCTGCCTACGCTCGATACGATTGCCGAGCGTCTTTCCGCCGAGGCAGCGAGCGGCCACATCGATGCCCGCATCGTGGACGCGGCGCACCTGCTTGCCGATAAGACCTATGGAGACGAGGTCGACCCGTCCGAGCTGACTCCGCGTGAGCGCCGCCGCCTGGAGCGCGCCAAGCTCGCTGTGCGCGAATACCGCCGCCGCATGCTGGAGCTCTATGCGCGCGAAGAAGCCGAAGACGACGACGGTAAGTAGTCGATACTTTCTCGGGGAAGCCGCGTCCCGCTTTGAAGGCTCGGAACGGGATGTGGTTTCCGAAACGGGGGCCGTTGGGAAACTGTGTCCCGGAATGGGCGCTCAGAGTGGGATGCAGTTTCCGCAAGGAAGTCCTGGGGGAAACCGTGCCCCGTTCTGATCCGAAATACTGGGACATAGTTTCCCTTTCATAACAGGAGAAGGCGCGCTGTCTGCAGTTGATTCAGACGGCGCGCCTTTTTGGTTGAGCTATGTTGAAGCTTGAAGCCAAAGCTTGTGGCTCCTTAGGAGCGGGCGGCTCCGTCGACGGGGAGCACGGCGCCCGTGACATAGGAGGACATGTCGCTCGCCAGGAAAACAAAGGCGTTGGCGACATCCTCGGGCTCGCCCATGCGACCCAGCGGAATGGTGGCGATGATGGGCTTGATGACCTCTTCGGGCAGGTTGGCGACCATGTCGGTCTTAGTCACGCCGGGGGCGACGGCGTTGACGCGGATGCCCATGGGGGCGAGCTCGCGCGAGAGCGACTGGACCATACCGTTGACGGCAAACTTGGACGTGGGGTAACCGACGCCGGAGGGCTGGCCGTACTTGGCGACCATCGAGCTTGTGGTAGTGATGGTGCCGCCGTGGCCGGCCTCGGTCATGATCTTGGCGGCAGCCTGGTGGCCATTAAAGACGGCGACGACGTTAAGGTCCATGACCTTTGCGAACTCCTCGGCCGTGTAGTCCAAGAGGGGTGAACGCTGGGAGATTCCGGCATTGTTGACGACCGTGTCCAAGCCGCCCATGTCGGCTGCAGTCTGCGTAAAGGCCTCAGTCACGGCCTCGAGCGAGGTGAGATCGCAGGAGCGACCCCAGACCTTGGCGTCGGGATAGGCGGCTGTCAGCTTCTCAACGGCCGTGTCGGCAGTCTCCTGGCGCGAGCCAAAGACGGTGACGGCAGCGCCTTCCTCGATAAAACGGCAGGCGATGGCATAGCCGATACCGCGTGTGCCTCCGGTGATGATTGCTTTCTTGCCCTCGAGCAACATGGTGCTTCCTCTCATCGCGGGCGGACATTCGCAGCACAGCGTAGCGGTAGTCGGAATCGGCCGCGTTTGCATATCGGTGAACGGTAGCCCGCGTTACCGATGAGCGGCTCGCGCAAATATGCTTTGCCGTTGTGCTTAGGGCAGGTGACAAAAGGGCTCCCGTCCCACATCGGACGGGAGCCCTCAAGGCGCGTATTGCTAGGCGAGCGTTGGGCTAGTTCGCCATGACGCCTTCGGTCCAAGCCTCAACGTCCTCGATGCGCAGGACGTTGGCGACCTCGGCCACGCAGCCGACGCTGGCAAGCTCGGCGGCGGCAGCCTGGACGTCCTTCTCGAGCGCGCGGTGCGTCAGGAAGATGACCGAGCAGGCATCGCTGACGCCCGATTTGCCGTCCTCGACCTGGTTGATGAGCGAGATCGAGATGTTGTGCTTGGCAAAGATGTCGACCGTCTCGGACAGGGCGCCCACGCGGTCGGCGACTTTCAGACGCACATAGTACTTGGTCTGGAGCTCGTCCATGGGCTTAAAGGTGAGGTTGTGGCCATAGGGCTCAATCTCGGGCAGCGGAGCCACGCCGCGGCTGATCTGCTCGGAGAGCGACAGGATATCGCCCACGACGGCGCTCGCGGTGGGGAAGGAGCCTGCGCCCGCGCCGTAGAACATGGTCTCGCCCACGGCGTCGCCTACCACGTAGACGGCGTTCATGGCGCCGTTGACCTTGGCAAGCATATGGTCTGCCGGGATGAGCGTGGGATGCACGCGAACGTCGACGCCGGCGTCGGTGTTGCGGGCGATGCCGAGCAGCTTGATGGTGTAGCCGAGCTCGCGGGCCTGGGCGATGTCCTCGGCGCCGATGGTGCGGATACCCTGCTGGTACACATCATCGGTGGTAACGCGGGTGCCAAAGCCGATGGAGGCGAGGATGGCCGTCTTGCTGGCGGCATCGAAGCCGTCGACGTCGGCGGACGGGTCGGCCTCGGCATAGCCCTTGGCCTGCGCGTCGGCAAGTACGTCGGCGTAATCGGCGCCCTCGGCGTCCATGCGCGACAGGATATAGTTGGTGGTACCGTTGAGAATGCCGGCGATGGTCAGGATCTTGTTGCCCACCAGGTCGTGCTCGAGCGTGCTCACGATGGGGATGCCGCCGCCGCAGCTGGCCTCGCACTTAATCTGCACGCCGCACGCGCGCGCCTTCTCGGCGAGCGTCTCGACATGACGGCCCAGCAGGGCCTTGTTGGCAGAGACGACGTGCTTGCCGTGCTCAAAGGCGGTGGTGAAGATCTCGGTCGCGGGGTGCTCGCCGCCAATCAGCTCGACGACGATGTCGACGGCGGGGTCGGTGACGACGTCATGCCAGTCACTCGTAAAGGCCTCGTGCTCAATACCGGCTGCCTCGGCCTGCTCCCAGGCAAGCGCGCAGGCGCGGGTCAGCTTAAGGTCGATGCCGTAGGCTGCCAGGTACTCATCGTGGTGGCTCTTGATCAGACGGGCCACGCCGCCGCCGACGGTTCCCAGACCGATCAGACCGACGTTCACGGTGCGCAGGGATTCGCTCATAGATAGCTCCTTCGTGCATCTTATGGATGGATTAACCGCTTAAAGGTTGAGTGCATTCTAGCGTGAACCGAGGGCGCGTGCTCGCCAGGCAACAGGAGTCGCACAAAACGGCACCCCCGAAACGCTGCGGAAACATTGGAAACATGCTCGCTACAAACGGAACTCCGTAACAAACTGTCAACGTTTGCGCCATAAGGTTTGCCCCGTACCGCAAGACGGCCGCACTGCGGCCAGCTAAAAAGGGGGACACCATGTTCAACATCAACAGCACGCTCAGCCGAAGGAACTTTCTCGCCGGCGCCGCGGCGCTCGGCAGCACCGCGGCACTCGCTGGTTGTTCGTCGGGTGGCTCGGACGGCGGCTCCGCCGATGACGGCAAGACCTTCAAGATTGGCGTTATCGGCCCTCTGACCGGCGCCGCGGCAACCTATGGCGTCTCGGCCGAGAAGGGCGCCAAGCTCGCCGCCAAGGATTTCTCGACCAAGGACCTCAAGCTCTCGCTTAAGTCCGAGGACGATGTCGCCGACGGCGAGAAGGCCATCAACGCCTTCAATACGTTGTGCGACTGGGGCATGCAGGCGCTCGTCGGCCCCGTCACCACCGGTGCTGCCGTCGCCGTCTCGGGCGAGATCGCCGACGATATGCTCATGGTCACGCCTTCGGCCTCGTCGCTCGACGTGACCAAGGATAAGACAACGGTCTTTCAGGTTTGCTTCACCGATCCCACCATGGGTGCCAGCGCCGCGAAGTTCTTGGCCGAGAAGTATGCAGACGCCAAGATCGCCCTGTTCTACAACTCCGGCGATACGTATAGCTCGGGCGTTGCCGACGCTTTTGCCGAGCAGGCCAAGGCATCCAAGCTCGACATCGTCGATACCGAGACCTTTAAGGACGACTCTTCCACGAGCTTTACCAACCAGCTCACCAAGGCCAAGGAGGCCGGCGCCACGCTTATCTTTGCGCCGATCTACTACACGCCGGCGTCCGTCCTGCTCAAGAACGCCAAGGACATGGGCTACGACATGACCCTCATGGGCACCGACGGCATGGACGGTCTGCTCTCCGTTGAGGGCTTCGATACCTCTCTTGCCGAGGGTGTGCTGCTCATGACCCCGTTCTCTGCCGACGATGAGAAGAACGCCGACTTCGTCAAGGCCTATAAGGACGCCTACGACGAGACGCCCAACCAGTTCGCCGCCGATGCCTATGACTGCGTCCATGCGATTGTCGAGGCTATCGATAAGGCAGACATCGATATTACGGCCGACGGCGCCGACATTGCCGGCGATCTTGCCAAGGCCATGCGCAAGATCAAGATCGAGGGCCTGACGGGCGAGCTCACGTGGAACGACGAGGGCCAAGTCGAGAAGCCCGCTACAGCCTATGTGATCCAGGACGGCAAGTACATCGCTGCCTAAGTGCGCATAAAACGCGACCGGTGAGGCTGTATTATTCAGGGCAGGGACGCTTGTAACAGAATGGAAACATTACTTTTACATAATAAAGTGGCATTACTGCATAAAATAATAGAAATACGCAGTAACATGGATAAATGAACAAATCCAAAGAAAAGTTGAAATAATCGCCACTTTTCCTAACTAAAGCGTCTACTATTTTGCGAACGCCGAACACGGCGAAGGATGGCCTGTCGGGTAACCAAAACCCGACGAGATTTGAGAGGAGAGCCGCATGTCGAGCCTCACCGGTAAGTCATTTAACCCTGTAATGAATCGCAGGAGCGTTATCGCGAGCGCAGCAGGTCTGGGGGCGATGTCCATTCTGGCGGGCTGCTCCTCCAACGGCGGCGACAGTGGCTCCGCTTCGGGCGACGCTTCATTTAAGATCGGCACCATCGGCCCGCTGACCGGTGCCGCCGCGTCCTACGGCAAGTCCGTTACCCAGGGCGTCGAGCTTGGCTGCAAGGATTTCTCGACCAAGGAGCTGCCGCTTGCCAGCAAGGCCGAGGACGACCAGGCCGACGGCGAGAAGGCCGTTAACGCCTTCAACACCCTGCTCGACTGGGGTATGCAGGCCCTCGTCGGCCCAACCACCACGGGTGCGTCGGTTGCCGTTGCCGCCGAGTGCGGTAACGACCCCAAGACGTTCATGATCACCCCGTCCGCGTCCTCCGAGGACGTCACCGACGGCAAGGATTGCGTCTTCCAGGTCTGCTTTACCGATCCCAACCAGGGCGTCAACGCTGCCAAGTTCCTGGCGCAGAAGTATGCGGACGAGAAGTTCGTGCTGTTCTATAACTCCGGCGACGCTTATTCTTCGGGTGTCGCGGATGCCTTTAAGGCCCAGGCCGCTGAGTCCAAGCTCGAGGTTGTCGACGAGGAGACCTTTAAGGACGACTCCGCCACGAGCTTTACCAACCAGCTGACCAAGGCCAAACAGGCCGGTGCCACCATGATCTTCGCGCCGATCTACTACACGCCGGCGTCCGTCCTGCTCAAGAATGCCAAGGACATGGGCTACGACGTCAAGATGATGGGCTGCGACGGCATGGACGGCATCCTGGGCGTTGAGGGCTTCGACACCTCTCTTGCCGAGGGTCTGCTGCTCATGACCCCGTTCTCCGCCGACGATGAGAAGAACGCCGACTTCGTCATCGCTTACAAGGATAAGTACGGCGATACCCCCGACCAGTTTGCCGCCGACGCCTACGATGGCGTGCACGCGGTGGCCGAGGCCCTCAAGGAGGCCGGTCTTGGTGTCGACGCCGACCCGACCGAGGTCGCCGAGAAGCTGCCCAAGGCTATGCTCAAGATTACCGTTGACGGTCTGACCGGCAAGCTCACCTGGAACGATAAGGGCCAGGTCCAGAAGGACCCCACGGCGTACGTTATCACCGACGGCAAGTACGTACAGGCCTAATAGACCGCCTTACATTGAGCGGTTTTGATCCCAAGCAGGGGAGGTTTTGGCCTTCCCTGCTTGCTTGGTATCTAGGGACAGTGTAACGTCCCTGTTTCATACATTAACTGGAAACCTATTCGAAAGGGGGATGTGGAACATGACGGTCTTTATCCAATACCTGGTCAACGGCCTGTCCATGGGCAGCGTCTACGCCATCATCGCGTTGGGCTACACCATGGTCTACGGTATCGCCAAGATGCTAAACTTCGCTCACGGCGACGTCATCATGGTCGGTGCCTATATCTCGTTCTGTGCCACGTCGTATCTCGGCCTCCCGGGCTGGGCATCTGTAATTCTCTCTTGTGTGGTCTGTACCGTTCTCGGTGTTCTCATCGAGGGCCTGGCATACAAGCCGCTGCGTCAGGCGGGCCCGCTGGCCGTTCTGATCACGGCCATCGGCGTGTCTTACTTCCTGCAGAACGCCGCGCAGCTTCTGTGGGGCGCCACGCCCAAGAACTTCACTTCGCTCGTCACCTTCCCGGTGCCGGAGTTCTTGGCCAAGTTCAACGTGAGCGCCGTATCGCTCGTCACCATCGTCGCCTGCCTGGTTATCATGGCCGGCCTGATGTTCTTTACAGGTAAGACCAAGATGGGCAAAGCCATGCGCGCCGTGTCCGAGGACAAGGCCGCCGCTCAGCTCATGGGCATCAACGTCAACCGCACTATTTCGATGACGTTTGCCATCGGCTCTGCCCTTGCCGCCATCGCCGGTGTGCTTCTGTGCTCCTACTCGCCGGTGTTGCAGCCCACGACGGGTGCCATGCCTGGCATCAAGGCCTTCGACGCCGCCGTCTTCGGCGGTATCGGCTCCATCCCTGGCGCCTTTGTCGGTGGCATTCTCATCGGCATCATCGAGGCGATGGCGCAGGCCTACATTTCCACGAGCCTTGCCAACTCCATCGTCTTTGGTGTTCTGATCATCGTCCTGCTCGTCAAGCCTGCCGGCCTCTTGGGCAAGTACGTCCCCGAGAAGGTGTAGGTGAGCGTTATGAAGTTTCTTAAAGACAAGCAGACGCGTCACGACTTTGTTACGTACGCCATGTGCCTTGTGGCGTTCGCCATCGTGTTCTTTATGCAGTCCAACCACATGATTCCGCGCATGATCGCCGGTCAGCTGGTTCCCATCACGGCCTATATCGTCATGGCCATCTCCCTTAACCTCGTTGTCGGCATCGCGGGCGACTTGTCGCTGGGCCACGCGGGCTTTATGAGTGTCGGTGCCTATACGGGAATCGTCACCGCCGTCGCGCTGGAGAGCGCCGTTCCCTCCGATCCGGTGCGCCTTATCATCAGCATCGTGGTCGGTGCCATCGCTGCCGCCATCCTGGGCTTCTTGATCGGCATCCCGGTCCTTCGCCTGAGCGGCGATTACCTGGCTATCGTGACGCTGGCCTTTGGCGAGATCATCAAAGAGATCGTCACCTGCCTTATCGTGGGCGTCGACTCCCGCGGCCTGCATGTGATCTTTAACATCACAGGTAACTCCACGATCGACGACCTGCACCTGCTCGAGGACGGCACCGCCATCATCAAGGGCGCGCAGGGCGCATCGGGCGTGTCGACGTACTCGACCTTCCTCGCCGGTGCCATCCTGGTCATGGTCGCGCTCGTGATCGTGCTCAACCTGGTTCGCAGCCGTACCGGCCGTGCCATTATGGCCGTGCGCGACAACAAGATCGCTGCCGAGTCCGTGGGCATCTCCGTCACCGAGTACCGCATGATCGCCTTCGTGGTTTCCGCCGCTCTCGCCGGCGCTGCCGGAGCCCTCTTCGGCGGTAACTTCTCGCAGCTTTCCGCCACCAAGTTCGACTTCAACACGTCCATCCTCATCCTGGTATTCGTGGTCCTGGGCGGTCTGGGCAATATGCGCGGCTCCGTCATCGCGGCGGCGTTGCTCACGGTGCTTCCCGAGCTGCTCCGTCAGTTCTCGGACTACCGCATGCTCATCTACGCCATCGTGCTGATTCTGGTCATGATCTTTACCAACAACCCGCAGCTCAAGTCGTTCTTCGCACGCATTAAGGACCGCTTTGCTTCCAAGAAGGAGGTGGCAGCCGATGCCCAGTAAGTTTGAGTTCAACAAGGGCAAGATGGTCCCGTATCCTTCTGGCGCCATCGTTCCCGACCGCGACCTGGGCCAGCGCCCGGCGCTCGAGTGCATCCACTTGGGCATTGAATTTGGCGGCCTTAAGGCAGTCGACGACTTTAGCCTGACCATCGGTAAGACCGAGATCGCCGGTCTGATCGGTCCCAACGGTGCCGGTAAGACCACGGTCTTCAACCTGCTCACCAAGGTGTACCAGCCCACGCACGGTACCATCCTGCTCGACGGTGAGGACACCTCGGGCAAGTCGGTCTATCAGGTCAACCGCATGGGTATTGCCCGTACCTTCCAGAACATTCGCCTGTTCAACACCATGACGGTGGAGGACAACGTCAAGGTCGGTCTGCACAACCAGGAGCGCTACTCCGGCTTTGAGGGCGTGCTGCGCCTGCCGACGTATTGGAAGCACGAGAAGGCCGCCCACGAGCGCGCCATGGAGCTGCTGTCCATTTTTGATATGGAGCACCTGGCAAACGAGCAGGCCGGCTCGCTGCCTTACGGCGCCCAGCGTCGTCTGGAGATCGTCCGCGCGCTTGCCACCAACCCCAAACTGCTGCTGCTCGACGAGCCTGCCGCCGGCATGAACCCGTCCGAGACCGCGGAGCTCATGGAGAACATCGTCAAGATCCGCGACACCTTTGGCATCGCCATTATGCTTATCGAGCATGATATGTCGCTCGTCATGAACATCTGCGAGGGCATCTGCGTGCTCAACTTTGGTAAGGTCATCGCTAAGGGCACGGCAGAGGAAATCCAGAACAACGACGCCGTTATCGAGGCGTATCTGGGCAAGCAGGATAAGGGGGAGAACTAAATGGCAGAGCCGATGCTTTCCGTCTACAACATCAACGTCTGGTACGGCGCCATCCACGCCATCAAGGACATCTCCTTTAACGTTAACGAGGGCGAGATCGTGGCTCTGATCGGCGCGAACGGTGCCGGTAAGTCCACGACGCTCAAGACCGTCTCGGGCCTGCTACGCTCTAAGACCGGCTCCATCAAGTTTATGGGCGAGGACATTACCCATACGCCCGCCGACAAGCTGGTTGGTAAGGGTCTGGCTCAGGTTCCCGAGGGTCGTCGCGCCTTTTTGCAGATGACGGTCGAGGAGAACCTGGAAATGGGCGCCTATACGCAGCCCAAGTCAACGGTGGCTCCGGGCCTTGAGCGCGTCTACGAGCAGTTCCCGCGCCTGAAGGAACGCCGTCGCCAGGTCGCCGGTACCCTTTCGGGCGGCGAGCAGCAGATGCTCGTTATGGGCCGCGCTCTTATGAGTAACCCTAAGCTGCTCATGCTCGATGAGCCCTCTATGGGCTTGGCACCGATTCTGATTGAGCAGATCTTCCAGATCGTCGAGGACCTGCATAAGGCCGGGACCACGGTGCTCCTGGTCGAGCAAAACGCACAGATGGCGCTTTCCATCGCCACACGCGGCTATGTGCTCGAGACCGGCAAGATCACCATGACCGGCAGCGGCCAAGAGCTGCTCCACGACGATAACGTTCGCAAGGCATATCTGGGCGGCTAGGGACTTCCGCCGTTCTGCCGAACGGCGGACCGGCCGGCGCTGTGCGGGCGCCCTGATCGACGTGCCGAAGCTCCTCACCCTTGGGGCTATGCCGCGGTACGAGGCCAGGTGGTCATGGTCCGGGAACCTCGCGATGTCGAATGACACCGCGAGGTTCGCCGCCGTCCTCGGCGGCCTCGGCCCCCGAGTGGGCGATCCCCACGCGCTAACGCCTGCAAACAAGGGGATCGCCAAGACGCCGCCGGGCACCTCCGTCATAGACGTGGAAGTGCGGCCGCGCTGAAGCTCTGCGCGGTGTCTGCTCGCTTATGTGCGCATCACGAAGGAAGACCAGATCGGTGAGCGGGATTGGCCCGAAGTCGAGAGATTCCCATCAGCCTCTCGTCGGTCGATGACCGGTTCACCACGCAGGAAGAGCGTGACGGAAGGTCTCGCAAAAAGGCTCCGAGCGCGGTGTGCTCATGCCCGTCGTGGTGCGCCCGAAGGGGGGACGGCTGCTACGAGCTCGATCATTTGCGAGGAGAAGACGAACCAGTCGTTGCAGATCCAATATGGATCTCGCCGACCTCGGCAAGCTGCTCGATGAGTGGAAGCCCTGTCGGGTCGTCTATTTCAACACCACCCAGAATGATGGTGTCATCGCGCAGGTCGATCTGCGTGTTGAACACAGCGAGGTTAAAGCCGGAGGCCACAAATCCGATAGCAGCCAGGACGAGCCCCGTGGCAACAAGCCCACCCGCTACGGCAAGGTAAATCCTTTTTACGCTGGACATGTTTGCACTCCTTCCTATGCCGTGAGCGGCGCCGCTTCAGCGCCCATGCGGCTCTTATTGCCTCGATCTTTCCAGAAGGGCGAAACGGCTTTCTTCGCCCAAAGGGCAGAGAGGCGCGCGATCTGCTTGGACGCCGTCCAGGCGCCGGCTCCCGTGAGGAGCGCCACACCGATGGAAGCGAATCCCATTCCCATCGAGGCCAAAACGTACGGAACATGCCCGATAATGATGCCGTCCACGGCGAACAGGAGCCCTACCAGGCCCGCGCCCCCGAATGCCGCGGCCACGATCCACACGCAGAGCGCAAGAACCCAAATACAGATGTAGACTGCAGCGGCAACGGCGACGAACGCGAGCAGCAGCGGAATCCATACCGGAGAGCCCACGATGGCGAGCGCCCATAGAAGTGCCGTGCTCTTGCGCTTGGTCCTCGCGATCGCGCGCGGCACGGCGGGCAGTTCGTCGAGCGTTGCCTCGGCGGCCTCACCGGGCGTGCCCATGGCGGCCACAGCCTCGGCCTCCGTCATGCCGTCCTCCATACGGTCGGCGATGGCCTCCGCGTAGAACTCCTGCGTTTCCTTTACCTGATCTGCCGGCAGGCAGGCCAGAAGCTCGCCCAGCCGGTTCAAGAACTCATCGCGCGTCATGGTGCGCCCCCTCCACGTAACGGTAGATCTCCTGCACGGATGGCCATTCGGCGAGGAACTCGGCGATACGCTCGCGCCCGGCGTCCGTGATGCGGTAGTACCTCCGCAGCCGCCCGTTGTGTTCGGCGGAGCGCGCGGTGATGCAGCCCGCCTTCTCCAGGCGCTTGAGCAACGGATAGAGCGTGGATTCCGTGAGCCCCATACTCGCGGGCACGTCCTTCACGATCTGATAGCCGTAGGATTCCTCGCCCGAGACGGCCGCGAGCACGCAGGCCTCGAGGAAGCCGCGCTTCATCTGTGCCTCCATCCGCACACCTCCTTTCGTAGTATACTGTGTAACACCTACTATATGACACATAGTATATGATGTCAACAGTTGTCGTATAGGGAGTCCGGTCTGTCTGTCCCCTGCGGGTACTCATTGGGGACGTACTTAAATGAGTACCCATCGCTCAAGGTGGCACCTGGGGACGTTCCTTATGTGCCGGCACTTTGGGACACTCCTTGTCAAGGTTTTGTTCCATCGTGCGGGTTGCTATTTAACGTGCGACAATGCCGTATGAAAATCGAAATGTCTCCTGGGGGCTATCTATGCTGTACGAGTTTTGTGCCGAGAACTTTGAGCGTGTGCCGGCGGCTATCGATGCCGGTGCTAAGCGCATCGAGTTGTGCGACAACCTTGCCGTCGGTGGTACCACGCCCTCGGCCGGCGTTATCAGCACTACGGTCAGCTATGCTCACGAGCATGACGCGCGAGTGATGTGCATGATTCGCCCGCGTGGCGGTGACTTTCACTACAACCAGGACGAGCTGCGCATGATGGAGATGGACTTGGGTCTTGCCGTGAGCGCCGGCGTTGACGGCCTGGTCTTTGGCTGCTGCAAGCCCTGTGCCGGCGGCTGGGCGCTCGACGAGCTCACCCTCGGCGCCCTCGTGATGGCTACGGGCTGCGCGACCGAGGAGTGCAAGCGCGGGGCCATCGATATCACCTTCCACATGGCCTTTGACCAGCTCTCGCTCGAGGCTCAGCTCGATGCCATTGACGCACTCGCCGACTGCGGCATCACGCGCATCCTGACGCATGGTGGTGCTGCCGGAACGCCGATCGAGGACAACCTGGAGCACCTGTCGCGTCTTGTCGAGTATGCGGGCGACCGCCTGACCATTCTTCCCGGTGGCGGCATTTCCACGGCCAATCGCGATACCGTGGCGGCGGCACTGGGCGTCTCCGAACTCCATGGCACCAAGATCGTGCCGCTGGAGGTATAACCCGTGGCGCTGGTATTTGACGTTCAGCAGGCGAACGGTAAGCCCGACGACAACCGTCGTCCCGGCACCGCGTGCCCCTTTTGCGATACCGAGGAACTCGCCAATATCATCCGGCGCGACGGTGGCTGCATCTGGCTCGAGAATAAGTTTAAGACCTTGCGGGCCACTCGCCAGACCGTATTGATTGAGTCGTCCGACCACGACGCCGACCTGGTGACCTATGCGCCGGACGAGCTGCATCATGTTATGCGGTTTGCCCTGGATTGCTGGCAGCGGATGATTGACTCCCGACAGTATCGCAGCGTTCTCATGTACAAGAACAAGGGCCCACTTTCGGGCGGCAGTCTGGTCCATCCGCACATGCAGATTGTGGGTTTGGAGCAAGAAGACGGCTATGCTTCGCTGGCTTCCGCCAATTTCGAAGGCATCAATGTCTGGCGGCAGGGGAGAATCTCGGTCAACGTCTCAACCGAGCCGATCATGGGATTCTTTGAGGTTAACGTCTCGGCTCCACAGGGAATCGCCGCCAGCGACGACGCCCGCGACCAAGCCGAAGCGGACCTGTTTGCCGATGCGATTCAGGTGGCCCTGCGCTATATCCTGCACGAACACCACGGCGGTCGCGCGGAGTCGTACAACTTGTTCTTCTACCACATGGACGGCCGGACCATTGCCAAGGCGTTGCCACGTTGGGTGGTTTCGCCCTACTTTGTCGGCTATCGTTTGGCCCAAGTCAATGCCGAGACGACGCTCGATATCGATGCTGAGCGTCTGCGTGCGCATCTGGAAACGCTCGTATAGCAAGACTAACACCCACGTAATGCGGACAGCCTAGCGCGCCATGGCATCGCGGCCAGCCTTGACCCGCTTGCGCTGGGCGGCGCGCTCCTCGCCGGTCAGGCGCTCAAAGAGATGCCCGATAATCGAGGCCAGCACCTGCTGAAACAGCGTGCCGCACATGACGGGGAACACGACCTCGCCCGGAAAGTACTGCGTGGCGATGACGGCACCCGAAGAGATGTTGCGCATGCCGCAGGTAAAGCACATGGTAGTCGTCTCGCTATATGGCAGATGCAGCGCACGTGCGACCAGAAAACCGACGACAAAGCCGCTGATGGCGAAGACCAAAATAAAGAGGGCGACTTCCAGGCGCACCGCGTTTATGTGTAGCACGTACTCGCTCATAGCGGTGGAGTTGGACGCGATGACGCCCATCATCATGAACTTGCAGGCGGGCGAGAGCACGGGAGAGAGTTTCTCGTGGCCCCAGCCGCGCGTGAGTTCATTGATGGCAATACCGAGCACAGCGGGGATGGCGATCATAAAGGCCATGTTCTGCATCATGCTCGGCACGTCGATCGAGACGGTGGCGCCCAGCAGGAGCTTGAGCGTAAGCGGAATCGTCACAGGTGAGATGACCGAGGACGTCAGGATGATGGTGAGCGCGAGCGGGCCGTTGCCGCCGAACATGCTGATCCACATAAAAGCGGTGACGGCCACGGGCACGCTGTATTCGAGCACAATGCCGCAGACAAGGTTGGGGTTGGAGCCAAAGAAGAGTGACCCCATGGCATACGCCGCGATGGGAATAAGCACCGCCGAGACGAGCAGCGCCAAGACTAGGTGCAACGGACGGCGGAACACCTCGGTTACCTGGTGAAAGGTGTTGCTGAGCGCACCCTGAAACGTCATAAAGGCAAACAAGGTGGGAACGATGGGCTTGAGTACGCCAATCTGTTGGGGAAAGAGCACGCCGAGTGCCACGCAAATCGGAACGATGACCTGCATGTGCCCCGCAAGAAACTTGCCCAGTCCAACCCATTGCTTCATATGCTCTTGTGACTCCCTTTGCTCGTGAATCCGTTTTGAATGGATATGCTAGACGCTCGCATGCGTCCGTGCGTCAGAAACGCTCGATTATTTCGAGGGTATTACCGCCCTCGTTTATCGAAACCGCGGCGTGCTGGACGTTGTGCGTCCGCGCTGCACGGTATAATAAATCCGTTCAACAGATCTGCCTGCCGAAGCGGGTATACACAGAGGACTCATCGCTATGAACCGTGAGAGGTATCGCGGCGACCTGCCCCTATCGGGGGTGGGCGCCTATGTCATCGCTTAAGACGACGCATCGCTGGGCAGTCGCTCGGCAAAACCCCGAGCTCGAAAAGGAGCTTTCGGCTGGCCTGGGCATACCCGGGCTGGTGGCGCGCATTATGGTTGCGCACGGCATAACATCCATCGAGGAAGGCCAGCTGTTTTTGACGCCTTCGCTCGATCGCGACTGGGCCGACCCACTCATTATTCCGGGCATGGCGGTCGTTGCCGACCGCGTCGAGCGCGCTATTCGCAACCACGAGCACATCGCGGTCTTTGGCGATTTTGACGTCGACGGCATTACGTCGACTTGTCTGTTGACCGAGGCGCTACGTTCGTTTGGCGCCAACGTCACGCCGTTTATTCCGCATCGCTTTGACGAGGGCTACGGCCTGTCGCGTGCGGCGCTCGACCGCGTCAACGAGCTCGCCCAACCCAACCTGATCGTGACCGTCGATAACGGCATTGCCGCCAAGGAGGAGGTCTCCTATCTGGAGAGCCTGGGGATCGATTTGGTGGTCACGGACCATCACGAGCCGTCCGACCAGGTGCCGCAGGGCGTGCCCCTGACCGACCCCAAGCTCGAGGACGAGGGTCCCTCGCGCGAGCTTGCCGGTGCCGGTGTGGCGCTCAAGCTGGTGCAGGTCCTGGGCGAGCGTTTGGGCAAGCCGTCGTATTGGCGTTCGCTGATCGAGGTCGCGGCGCTTGGCACCGTGTCCGACATGATGCCGCTCACGCCCGAGAATCGCGCACTGGTCGCCGAGGGCATCCAACAGATGCGCGTGACGGCCCGTCCCGGCTATATCGCGCTTGCCGCACTTGCCAAGGCCGACCTTTCTACCATTACGGCCGACGGCCTGTCGTTTTCGCTCATCCCTCGTCTGAATGCTGCCGGCCGCATGGCTGATCCCAAACTGGCGCTCGACCTGCTGCTTGCCCGCGATCCTATCGAGGCAAGTGCACTGGCAGCCGAGCTCGAGGAAATCAACCGTCAGCGCCGCGAGATCGAGGCGGAGCTCACACGCGACGCCATGGCAAAGGTCGAGGAGACCTATGACGGCGGTCGCGCAATCGTCGTGGGTGGCGAGGGCTGGCACGAGGGCGTCAAGGGTATCGTAGCGAGCCGCCTGACCAACCGTTATCACGTGCCGGCGCTGCTCTTCTCGATTGAGGACGGCGTTGCGCGCGGATCGGGTCGCTCGGTGGGCAAGGTCAACCTGTTCGACGCCGTCGAGCGTTGTTCCGACCTGCTGATTCGTCGCGGCGGACATGCCGGTGCGGTGGGTGTGACCATCGAGGCATCCAAGCTCGATGAGTTCCGCCGCCGCCTTTCCGCCGTGCTATCGGAGCTTCCCGCCGAGGACTTTGAAGACACCGACGAGGTTGCCGCCACCGTCGACCTCTCCGAGTTAAATATCGAGACCATCGAGCAGATTTCCCGTCTTGAGCCGTTTGGCCAGGGCAATAAGGTGCCGTTGCTGGCCGCCGAGGGCGTGACGATGTGTGATCGCGCCGTGGTGGGCAAAACCGGCGAACACATGCGCTTCGTGGCGACCGATGGCGCCGCGAGTGTGCCGGCCATCATGTTCCGCGTGCCGCAGATCGATAGGCTCATCAATTGCGACAGCGCCGTCGACTTGGTGTTCGAGGCCGTGGCCGAGCATTGGCAGGGACGCGTGAAGCCCAAGCTCATGATCAAGGATGTTCTGGTCCGCGATACCACGCTGCCCAGCGTCGACGATCCGGCATGCGAGCTTCGTCGTGGCGTACAGCCGGCGGATTCCGGCCTGCGCCTGGAGTCGCGTAAGCGCGAGACGCTCGCCCAGCTTTCCTATACCGAGCTCACGCGCTCGCTTATCCATAGCTTTATCGGATCGAACCAGCCGCACCGCGCGCAGGTTGAGGCGCTCGATGCCTTGGCCGACCACCAGAGCGTCTTGGCCGTTATGGGAACGGGCCGCGGCAAGTCTCTCATCTTCCATGTACATGCTGCGCGCGAGGCTGTCCTTCGCGGACGTGCGAGCATCTTTGTCTATCCGCTGCGTGCGCTTGTTGCCGACCAGGCCTATCACCTCTCGTCGACGATGGCAGCGCTTGGCATTGGCGTTGGCGTGCTGACCGGCGAGACCGTGGAGGCCGCACGCGATGATGTGTTCGCCGGCCTAGCTTCGGGCCGCACCGGTATCGTGCTCACGACGCCCGAGTTCCTATCTATCCACCGTGACCGCTTCGCGCGTTCGGGCCGCATCGGCTTTGTCGTTATCGATGAGGCGCACCACGCCGGCCTTGCCAAGGGCGGCGACCGCAGCGCCTATCTCGACATGCCCGATATCCTCAAAGCCCTGGGCGACCCGGTTGTTATGGCTGCGACGGCCACCGCAACGGCTCCGGTCGTGGCCGAGCTTGCCCGCATGCTGCCGATCACTCGCACGGTGGTCGACGAGACGGTGCGCGAGAACCTGCAGCTCGAGGACGACCGCGACCTTGCGAGCCGCGAGAACCGTTTGGTGTCGATCGTGGCGACGGGGGAGAAGACCGTCATCTACGTTAATTCGCGCGACCAGTCCGTGGCGCTCGCCAAGACGTTGCGCAAGCGTGTGCCCGATTGCGCAACCCATATCGCGTTCTATAACGCGGGTCTTGCGCGCCCCGATCGCCGCCGCGTGGAGGAAGCATTCCGAGACGGCAGCCTCAGTTGCATCGTCTCGACTTCGGCCTTTGGCGAGGGCGTCAACCTTCCCGATATTCGCCATGTCGTGCTCTATCACATGCCGTTTGGCGCGATTGAGTTTAACCAGATGAGTGGCCGCGCCGGTCGCGATGGACAGCCCGCCGTGATTCACCTGCTCTATTCGTCGCGCGACGCCCGCATTAACGAGCGCCTACTCGACTGCTATGCGCCCGAGCGCGACGAGCTCGTCACGCTCTATCGCGCGCTGCAAACCATGTGGCGCTCCAACCGCGGCAAGACCGGGGACGATTCCTTTAGCGCGAGCGATATCGACATCGCGCAGATGTGCCTTGCCATCGATGCTCGCACGCCGGTCGATGAGCGCTCGGTGGAAAGTGGCCTGGGAATCTTCGAAGAGCTTGGCTTCTGTCGCGTTTCGGGGTTTGACGACACCCGTCGCATCGCGATGGCCGAAAACCCCGGCCGTGTGCAATTGAGCAGGTCAATTCGCTATTTGGAGGGCTTGCGCTCGCGCATGGAGTTCTCGGCTTTCCGGAGTTGGGCGCTCGATTCGTGCGCTTCTGATATGCTAGCCAAAGTTAACCGCCCGATCGTACCGCGGGCCTAGGGGAAGGGGACCTCGATGGATGCCGCAGCCCGTACCGCCCATGATTCCGCCCTCCAGCCGTTCTCGGAGATGGAGCACTATAAGCATGCCGATGAGCTGCCGCCCGAGATTATGGCGGACAGCTACGACAAGCTGGAGCGCCTGTGCCTCAAATATATGAATGAGGACGACTTTTCTAAGGTGGAGCAGGCCTATTGTTTTGCTGCCGAGAAGCACTGCAACCAAAAGCGCCGCTCGGGTGAGATGTACATCAACCATCCCGTCGAGGTAGCCATCATTTTGGCCGATCTCAAGATGGACTGCGATGTGGTGTGCGCCGCGCTGCTGCACGATACCGTCGAGGATACCGAGACCTCGCTTGCCGATGTTTCCGGCCTGTTTGGCGATACGGTGGCCGAGCTCGTCGATGGCGTGACCAAGCTCACCAACATCGAAGTCGACAGCATGGACGAGAAACAGGCGCTCACGCTGCGAAAGATGTTCCTCGCCATGTCCAAGGACATCCGCGTCATCATCGTTAAGCTTGCCGACCGTCTGCACAACATGCGCACCCTTGCGGCCCTGCGTGAGGACCGTCGCTTGTTTAAGGCCCGCGAGACCATGGACGTGTATGCGCCCCTGGCCGACCGTCTGGGCATGAGCTCCATTAAATGGGAACTCGAGGATCTGTCCTTCTTCTACCTTGAACCCGACGCCTACCAGCGCATCGCACGCATGGTGGCGGAGTCGCGCGAGGTCCGTGAGCGCTATCTGGCCGAGACCATCAAGACACTCACCGACGAGCTCAACCGCATTGGCCTGGAGGGCTTTCAGATCAACGGCCGTTCCAAGCACTATTGGTCCATCTACCAAAAGATGAAGCGCAAGGGCAAGGAATTTTCCGAGATCTACGACCTGGTGGCACTGCGCGTCATCACGCATTCGGTGCGCGATTGCTATTCCACGCTCGGTGCGGTGCATACGCTGTGGCACCCCATGCCCGGGCGCTTTAAAGACTATATCGCCATGCCCAAGGTCAATAACTACCAGTCGCTCCACACGACGGTTATCGGCCCCACGGCTCGTCCGCTCGAGATTCAGATTCGTACCTACGAGATGCACGAGCAGGCCGAGTACGGTATTGCCGCCCACTGGCTCTATAAGAAGTCGGGCGGATCGTCCGCGTCTAAGACCAATGATGCCCAGCGCTTGGACGACCAGATTAACTGGCTCAAACATTCGCTCGATTGGGCTGCGTCTGATGAGATCACCGACGCCAAGGAATACCTGCATTCGCTGAAGGTCGACCTCTTCGATCAGGAGATTTTCGTCTTTACGCCCAAGGGCGAGGTCATGGCGCTTCGTGCCGGCTCCACGCCGCTCGACTTTGCCTACGCCGTTCACACCGAGGTGGGAAACCACTGCGTCGGCGCTAAGATCAACGGTGCGGTGGCCCCGCTCACGCACGAGATCAAGACGGGCGACCGTGTCGAGATTCTGACCAACAAGAGTTCCAAGCCGTCGCGTGATTGGCTCAAGATCGTTAAGACACCTTCCGCCAAGTCAAAGATCCGCCGTTACTTCGCCGCCGCGACCAAGGACGACGACGCTGCCGCCGGCCGCGATATACTGGCTAAGGACCTGCGCAAGCGCGGATATGGCATCTCTACGCCACGATCCACGCGTGCGCTCAACGCCGTGGCGGAGCAGTTTAACTATAAACAGCTCGAGGACCTGTTTGCCGCCGTTGGTGCGGGCAAAGTCGCCCCACGTGCCGTTGGCAATAAGGTCGAGCAAATCTTGGACCCCAAACCCGAGGAACAGCTCACCAAGGCCGAGGCTATCGCCGAGGTCGTCAAGCAGCCTGCCCGCGGCTCCAACCGCAAGCCGCAAAAGCGCGGCAAGAGCGCCAGCAACGGCATTATCGTCAAGGGCGAGAGCAACAGCGGCCTGCTGGTCCGTCTGGCCCATTGCTGCAACCCCGTGACGGGCGACGACATCGTCGGCTTCATCACGCGCGGTCGTGGCGTTTCGGTGCATCGCGCCAACTGCCCCAACGTCAAGGGTCTTATGGAGCATCCCGAGCGCATGATCGATGTGGAATGGGACGGCGCTGCCGACACCCTCTTCCAGGTCGAGATCGTGGTCGAGTGCCTGGACCGCATGGGCCTGCTCAAGGATGTCACCATTGCCATTGGCGATGCGGGTGGCAATATCCTTTCTGCCGCCACGTCGACCAACCGCGAGGGTATTGCAACCCTGCGCTTTATGGTCGAGATCTCGGACGCGAGTGGTCTGGATCCGCTGCTGGCCTCTATCAGCAGCGTTGACTCGGTCTACGACGCGCGTCGCTTGATGCCCGGCGAGGGTGGAGCCCAGCTTAAGCGCCGCGTTTAGTCGCGACGAACGTGCCACATTATCGATATTCGCTACACTCGAGGCATCGTTTGATGCCTCGAGTTCTATAGAGAGGAGAGGGACATGAGTGCTGTGTCCTTGGATTTAACTCCCAAGGGATCGATCGAGATCGAGACGCTCGTAAACGGTCCCATTCAGACCAATAGCTATGCTGTCATTTCGGACAATGAGTGCGTGATTATCGACCCCGCATGGGAAGGCGAGCGCTTGGTGGAGCATATTCGAGCCGAGCATCCCGGCGTACGCGTGTTTGGCGCCGTATGCACTCATGGCCATGCCGATCATGTTGGTGGTGTTGCCGGCGTGCGAACCACCGTTGGCGAGGGCTGCCAGTATGAGCTGTGTGCTAAGGATGTGGCGGTGCCGCATGCGAACATCGAGGAACAGCGAGCTATGTGGGGCATTGAGACGCCTGACCCCGGGGAGCCGACGCACCTGCTCGCCGAGGGAGATGCTATCAAGGTGGGCGATATCTACCTGCAGGTGATCGAGACGCCAGGGCATACGCCGGGCGGGATCGTCTTGTTTGCTGCCACCGAGCAGGGGAACATTGCCTTTGTGGGCGACACCCTGTTTCCGGGTGGGCACGGCCGCACCGATCTTTCTGGAGGAGACGAGGCGGCGATTCTGCGCTCGCTCTCCAAGCTCGCCCGGCTTCTCCCGCCCGATACCGTTTGCCTAACCGGTCATGGCGATTCGACCACCATGGCACGCGAGCTCATGCAGAACCCTTTCATGCAGATTTAGCTTAATAGTCGGCTTTTGAAGCACGAGAAGCGTCCAAACGTCAAGCTATTTTTCCCCAACGGGTCGATTTCGTAGGGCAAACGGTCAAAAAAGTCTGTTTGGACGATATTCGTGAACAAACGAACGTTTATGCTCGGGTGCGCCGTGGTAAAATCTCAGGCGTTATCGGAGCAACCTTACAGGAGGTTTCTTTTATGCTCGTCAACGCAGCAGACATGCTCAAGAAGGCCGAGGCCGGCAAGTACGGTCTTGGTGCCTTCAACACCAACAACCTCGAGTGGACCCTGGCTATTCTCCAGGCCGCCGAGGAGGCCAAGTCTCCGCTGATCCTTCAGTGCACCGCTGGTGCCGCTAAGTGGATGGGCGGTTTCAAGGTCTGCGCCGACATGGTCAAGGCTGCCGTCGAGGCCACGGGCGTTACCGTTCCCGTCGCCCTTCACCTCGATCACGGTTCTTACGAGGATTGCTTCAAGTGCATCGAGGCCGGCTTCACGTCCATCATGTATGACGGCTCTCACGAGGAGACCTTCCAGCTTAACCTCGACCGCACCAAGGAGCTCGTTGAGCTTGCCCACTCCAAGGGCATGTCCATCGAGGCCGAGGTCGGCGGCATCGGCGGCACCGAGGACGGCGTGACCTCCAGCGGCGAGCTCGCTGATCCTGCTGAGTGCAAGCAGATCGCTGACCTGGGTGTCGACTTCCTCGCCTGCGGCATCGGCAACATCCACGGCGTGTACCCCGCCGACTGGGCTGGTCTTTCCTTCGAGCGTCTGGGCGAGATTAAGGCCCAGACCGGTGACCTGCCCCTCGTTCTGCACGGTGGCACCGGCATCCCCGAGGATCAGATCAAGAAGGCCATCTCCCTGGGCATCTCCAAGATCAACGTCAACACCGACCTGCAGCTCGTCTTCGCCAAGGGCGTCCGCGAGTACATCGAGGCTGGCAAGGATCAGCAGGGCAAGGGCTTTGACCCCCGCAAGCTCCTCAAGCCTGGTCGCGACAACATCGTTGCCCGCACCAAGGAGCTCATGGAGGAGTTTGGCTCCGTCAACAAGGCGTAAGCGTCGCTAAACTTCCCGCCGGAAGCCCCGTCCCCCTACACTGTTTCCTTTGCGCTCACCTGGCTTTGCCAGAAGTCGCGCCAAGAAAACAGCTCCGGGGGACGGGGCTTCCTTCGTTTAACGCCGCAGGGTTACGAGGCTGAATTATTTATTTGACTACCGTTCAGCGGTGTTGATGGCTCCCTTGTTGGGGCTTTCTTTTTATCTCGCTACAATGGGCTTCAAGCGTTCTAGTGACTTGGAGTTTTGGTATGGCTGTTATTAATGTGCTGCCTTCGGATGGGAAGGTTATTGACGAGGGTCCAGTTGGTTGCTCTGCTGATGTTTGCTGTGATGACTTTCGTCATCTCGATGTTGGACTGCCGCCCGAGATTCTTCGTCTTATGGATGCCGGGTATTTGACGCAGGCTGTTGCTGCCTGCGATCGCCTTTTGGAGCAGAACCCCGAGCCTTCGCTGGCTGCTTGTGTTCGTGCCGAGCGGTATCGCATGCTCGAGACGCCGCTTCATTTTTCGGTGTCGCGCGACCAGGCTATTGCGATGATTCGCGAGGAGTGGCCAGAGTTTACCGAAGAGCAGTTTGATGACCTGATTAATCGTAAGCGTATTGACTGGCGCTTTATCGATGGCGAACTGTTCGTTCTCGACAACTTCCTCGATTCGCTTCGCGTATATCCCAAAGAGGTTCCCGGCATGCGGCCCGATTCTACGGACGGAATAGCACTGCGCAACGAGATGCTCAAGGAGATGGAGTCACAAAACGGATTGGCTCGCGTCATTACGCTTAAAGCGTCCGTGTCTGTCCCCGGCGCTCTGGAAGGGGAGACCGTTCGCGCGTGGCTACCCGTTGCCGCCGCCTGTCGTCAACAGTCTCATATCGAGGTTCTCGATATGACGCCGGAGGGTGCTGTTGCCCCCGCGAATGCTTCGGCGCGTACCGCCTCGTGGTCTTCTTCGAGTGAGCGCTCATTCTCGGTGACCTATCGCTATCAAATTGATGCCGCTTATCGTGATGTCTATGGGGGTGCGCTTCCGGTGCATCCTTGCATGGACGCGCCACTGCCCGTGGACACCTCCGAGGACCGTCCGCACATTGCATTCACGCCGTATCTACAGCAGCTGACAGCCCGTGTCATTGACGGGCTCGAGGATCCGCTCGATCGCGCCCGTGCTATCTATGATTACCTGACGCAGTACATCGACTATCGCTATCAGCCGCCGTACTTGCTTTTGGGATCTATTGCCGATGACTGCGCCCATTCGCTCCGCGGCGATTGCGGCGTTATGGCGCTCACGTTTATCACCATGTGCCGTATCGCGGGCGTGCCTGCCCGTTGGCAGAGCGGCCTGTATGTTGCGCCCGATTCGGTGGGGTCGCACGACTGGGCAGAGTTCTATACGCCGCAGACCGGATGGCTCAACGCCGACGTGTCATTTGGATCTTCTGCTCGCAGGATGGGGGAGGAGTGGCGCCGCCGTCACTACTTTGGCAATCTCGACCCGTGGCGTATGGTGGCCAACAATCGATTCCAGGCAGAGTTTGAGCCCTCTTTCGACGGCATGCGCGAGGACCCTTACGATAACCAGATGGGTGAGGCTTCGGTCGACGGTCGCGGATGCCGTCGGCGCGAGATGCTCCGCACGGTCGAACTCATCGAAATGCTCGAAGTTCCATTTTCGGACTAATCGGTAGAAAGCTGTGATAAACTAACTCACGCATTGCGTGCCCGAGTGGCGGAATTGGCAGACGCAGTGGACTCAAAATCCACCGTTGGCAACAACGTGCGAGTTCGAGTCTCGCCTCGGGCACCATACATGCAAGTGAGCGTTCAAGGGGGTTGCGGCCCCCTTTTTCGTGCCGAACTCGCGTGAGCGCGCGAAGCGTTAAGCAAACAGGCCTGTGGCCTGTTTGTAGCGGAGCGTGGCGAGGGCGCCACGCGCCCGAAGCCCGGGGCTTCGCGAAGCGAAGGCCCTTCGAGTCTCGCCTCGAGCACCATACATGCAAGCGAGTGTTCAAGGGGGTCAAGGTCCCTTTTTCGTGTACGTAATGTGATAACGCGCTGTACGTGTTATTATTCGCAAGGCGTTGTTCCCACAATGCCCTAAAGAGGAACCTGAGGGTTCCCACCTTTTGGCGCCAATGAGCAGCTGACTGGTCATACAACTTAGATTCCCTTCCTCAAATCGAGGAAGTCTATGTGTACGACCTGGTTGCTGAGAAGCGCCGGGTTATTTTTTTATGAATGGAGGTAGGGAAAATAGCTAAGTCTGATGACACCCGCATCAACGACGAGATCACTGCATCTTCGTGTCGTTTGATTGGCGTCGATGGCTCTCAGCTCGGCCTGTTCGCCATCCGCGATGCCCAGCGCGTCGCCGACGATCAGGGTCTCGACCTGGTCGAGATCGCTCCCAACGCGGAGCCGCCGGTCTGCAAGGTCATGGACTACGGTAAGTTCAAGTACCAGCAGGCCATGAAGGCCAAGGCTGCTCGTAAGAACCAGTCCAAGGTCGAGGTCAAGGAAATGAAGTTCCGACCCAAGATCGACGTTGGCGACTACGAGACCAAGAAGGGCCACGTTCTGCGTTTCCTCAAGAAGGGCGCACGCGTTAAGATCACCATCATGTTCCGCGGCCGCGAGATGGCTCACCCGGAGCAGGGCCTTAACGTTCTCGAGCGTCTCGCCGAGGATCTCAAGCCTTACGCTACGGTCGAGTCCAAGCCTAAGATGGAAGGCCGTAACATGCTTATGCTGCTCGCCCCGATTAAGGGCGCCTTCGATGAGGATAAAGCGGCAAGCGATAGCAAGTAACTAGTGTTCTGTAACCGATTAAGGAGTATTTCATGCCTAAGATGAAGTCCCACAGCGGCACCAAGAAGCGTTTCCGCAAGACTGGTACCGGCAAGCTTATGCGCGCCAAGGCTTTCAAGAGCCACATCCTGAGCAAGAAGTCCACCAAGCGTAAGCGTGGCTTCCGTCAGGAGACCGAGATCGCCGCTGCCGACCGCAAGGTCATCAAGTCGCGTCTCGCCTAAGTTCGCGTTCCCGTTTTTCGTTTTACCGTCTAGGAGTTGATAGAACATGGCACGTATTAAGCGCGCTGTTGCCGCCAAGAAGAAGCGCCGTACCGTTATGCACCGTGCGAAGGGTTACTACGGTGCCGCTTCGCGTACTTACAAGCATGCTAAAGAGCAGGTCCAGCACTCCCTGCAGTATCAGTATCGTGATCGCCGCAACAAGAAGCGCGAGATCCGTTCTCTCTGGATCACTCGTATCAACGCTGCTGCTCGCCTGAACGATATTTCTTACTCTCAGTTCATGCACGGCCTGAAGGTTGCCGGCATCGAGCTCGACCGCAAGGTCCTGGCTCAGATGGCTTACGAGGACATCGAGTCCTTCAACGAGCTGGCTACCATCGCCAAGAAGGCTCTCGAAGCCTAATAGATTCTCTTGAATCGCTAGGGGAGTGTCGCGTTGTGCGCGGCGCTCCCTCTTTTTATCTGAAGCGCGGTTTACATTGCTAAAAGCGCGGGTAGATAGACACTTACAGGTGACCGATCTCTATATATTCCTGAACCAAAGGGTCATCATCTGATACGTGCGGAAGATCCGCACCAGTCTTTCTATTAGCTATAGAAAGCGATATGTTGTGTAGGACTTGTGAAGAGTGGAATTGACGTCCCACAGGGCTTCGCGGTCTGGCAATATATCTCCTTGCCGCGTGGCCCGGTCGGACCGGATCAGCCGCCAGGCGTGCACCTTGAGAACCG
>NZ_QSCW01000010.1:52297-96881 GCF_003463445.1 Collinsella sp. OF02-10 | reverse complement strand
GCACGGAGAGCATTTCCCAGTTGACAAAACTATAGGAACACCCCCCGAAAGGCCCACCCCCTACCGTCATGGTCTACAATCGAGGACACGATTATTCGTCCATCCAAAGGACCGTCCTTGAACCTAAGTAAGCCTAAAATCAACGCGCTTCTGGCACTCGCTCTTTTTACCTTCGCCTTTCTTTCCGCCGAGTTTCGCTTCGATATCAATGTCGGGCTGCTCTCCGGTGCCGAACGCGTTGTAATCGCACAGGGCGTTATTCTGGGTGCGAGCGTGCTCGGCTTTATCGGGTACGCGCCGCTGTTCGGGCTCGCACAGCGCAAAGGCCACTCACTAGCAGCCGTCAACGCCGCCGCCGTCCCTATCGTCATCATGGGCCTGACGCAAATTCAGTTCCCTACGGCCCCGCTTGTGCTCGAGATTCTGGGCTGCGTGGCATTCTTTGGGCTCGGTCTGCTGGGCGCCGCTGCTCACCACGCCTTTTCGTTGGCATTCCAGGATGACCCCAAACTCGCCACCGGCGCGGGAGCGGCCTATGCCGCGGGCATCCTGATGCAGTTCGCCGTCAACCTGCTCAATTGCGGCGGTATCGCAGAGCTTATCGTTCTCGGCACAGCGACGATCGCCATCTCTGCCCTCAGCGCTGTTCCTCAAAACACAGACACAGCCGCGAACCCCGCCATCAATCCCTTTGTTGAGCCCTCTCACGCCCTCGCCAAGCAGGCGTGTTGGAGCATCGCGCTCGTCATGATTCTCGCCTGCTTGTTCTCGACCCTCGACAACGTGGTCACGCTCTCCAACGCCCACGGCACCATTGCCGTGCAGACCTGGCCGCGCCTCTTTTTGGCAGCAAGCGGCCTTGCCGCCGGTCTTATCTTTGATCTTGCCGAGCGCCGCTACATGGGACTTGTCATGCTCGGCATCGCCGTGCTCTCGACCATTTCCATCCTGGCCGTGGAGGCCGGCGCCGATCCCAACCTGGGCCTTGTCGTCTTTTACCTGAGCTCGGGCTTTTTCGTCACGTTCTTCACTGCCACCTTTACACAGCTGGCACCGCGCATGCATGCGCCCGCTCTTTGGGCTGGCATGGGCCGCGCCGCCAACAATGTATGCGCTTTCACCACATCAGGCATCTCGCTTGCTCTCGTGACCTCGGATAACGTTGCCCTCATTATGATCGGCGCGCTCATTTTGCTCGTCGCCGCCTGCGCAGCATTCGTGGCAGCCGGCTTGTTCCGCCTGCCCCAAACCGAGCAGGAGCGCGAACATCAACAGCTTGCCGAGGAGGCGCTGGCAGCACCAAGTATCGAGGAGCAGCGCCAGGCCTTCATCGCCAACCACGCTCTCACCCCGCGCGAAGTCGACGTGCTGGTAGCCGTTACCCAGGACGAGCGCCCGCTCAAGCAGATCGCCGAGGAGCTCGGCATCTCGATGCGCATGGTGCAGCGTCACCTGAGCTCCATCTACCAAAAGACCGACACGCAAACGCGCGCTGGTCTCACCAAGGCCTTCCCCTCGGCCTAAAACAAAAACCACCACAAAGGTGCTGTCCCCTTTGTGGTGGTTTTGGTCGGCTAGCCTTCGAGCTGCGCCACTTTGTAGCGGTAGGCTGCAGCGATGACGTCTTTACAGCCCTCGCGTCCCAGCTTGGCGCGGTTGACGACGATATCCTTGCCGCTCGTCATCTTCCACTTGCCGGCGCTGTAGCGCTTATAGAACGCCTCGCGCGCCTTCTGCTGCTGTTTGACCAGCTTGGCACCTTTCTTTTTGTTAAGTCCGCGCTTCTTGCGCACAATCTCGACGCGGTCCTCAAAGGGTGCGGTCACCAACACGGCAATGTGGTTGGGGTTGTTACGCAGCAGGTAATCGGACAGGCGACCCTCGATAATGCAGCTCTCGGTCTCGCCCAGGTCCAAAATCACCTGGCTCATCTTTTGGAACAACTTGTCCGAGTACGAACGCGCATCGTAGCGGTCGGGCAGAAACGCCATGTTCTCCACAGCCAGACGCTCGTCGTAGGCGGCCATCTTGTCGAGTGACTCGCCCGCGCGCAGCGACGCACGCACCAGCAGCTCGTTGTCATACAGCGGAATCCCCAACTCGTCGGCAAGTATGCGGCCAATCTCGTGACCCTCGGCACCAAAATCGCGCGCGATGGTAATGACCACAGGATTCTTCTTATTCTCCAGATCGCTCATCGCGATTCCTTTCTAACAAATGAGAAAAAGGCGATTCCTGATTCCCATTTTGTCACTTACGACCGTCCTGGTTTCCCAAGTGCGGCAGATTGCCCCGAAAGAGGAGCGCCGCGTACTAAATGTACGCAAGCGACGATTGAGGGGCAAGGTGCCGTGCTTGGGGAAGCAGGACTATGCGGCTACGATGCGGCGCTGATATGCTCGGACCAGCAGCGAGATACCAAAGTTGAGCACAAAGTACATCGCAAACACCAGTCCGTAGAGCATAAGCACCTGCGACAGATCAATCGCGTGGGCCATCACGACGTTTGCCGTGTACATGAGCTCGGCCACGTTAATGCCCGAAAGATACGAGCTGTCCTTGATGACGGTCGTGCACTGGCTAAACAGCGCCGGAATGATCGTCTTAAACGTCTGCGGCAGAATGATGTAGCGCATGGTGGCAAAGAAGCCAAAGCCCTGGCTCTGCGCCGCCTCAAACTGGCCGCGCGGAATCGAGTTAAGACCGCCGCGCACGATCTCAGCCATAACGGCGCTGGTAAACAGCGCAAAGGCGATGGTCGAGATCACGATGTCCAAGCCCTGCACCGTAAAGTAGATAAACAGGATCCACAGCAGGTTCGGTGTGCAGCGGAACAGCTCGATATAGGCGCTCACCAAAATGCGGAACGGGCGGGGCGCATAGCTTTTAACAAGCGCCAGCACCGTGCCAAAGATGAGCGAGAAAAAGATCGACAGCGCCGAGATCTCGATGGTCTTAACAAAACCGCCCCAAATGTAGAGCAGGTTGGTCGCGTTGAAGATTTCCATGCGCTAGGCCTCCTCTACGTTGTCGAGCCCCAGCTCGGCCAGGCTCACTCCGCGCGGACGCTCCTTGGAGCGGCGCTCGAGCCACTGCACCAGCATGGCGAGCGGAAAGCAGATGATGAAGTACATAAGGCAGCAGACGATGTATCCCTGCAGGTAACCGTACAGACTCACAAAGTTGTCGGAACGGTACATAAGGTCGCCACCGGCCACAAGCGCCAGCACCGACGTGTTCTTGACCAGGTTGAGCGCCTGGTTACACAGCGGCGGCAGAATGATCTTGAACGTCTGGGGCAGCACGATGTACCAGTATGCCTGTGCACGGGTGAAGCCCTGGCTCTGGGCCGCCTCCATCTGACCGCGCGGAACCGCCTCGATACCGGTGCGGATGACCTCCGAGATGTAGGCCGCGTGATACAGGCCCACACCCAAGAAGCCCAGCACGAACGGCGCGATGCGCACCGGCTGGTCGGCGCCGGTTATAGCCTGCAAAAACTGCGGGCCAGCCATATACATAAAGAGCACCTGCACGGGTAGCGGGGTATTCTGGTAAAACTCAACGTACACGCGGCTGATGGCGCGCAGTACACGCGAACGGGTGGTCGAGAACACGCCCAGCAGCGTGCCCAGCACCAGCGACAGCAGCAGACCAGCAACGACCACCTGCAGCGTCACGCCAAAGCCCTCCCAGAAGGGCCCCATGTTTTGAAATGTCGTCGACCAGCGGTCGGCGTCAAACAATCCTTCGAGCATTTGATTCCTTCCTTGGACGATGCGCCTACACAAGACCCCAGGTCTTGACCTCTTGATCGAGCCAGCCGTCGGCCAAGCGATCGCAGACCACCTGATTGACCACGGCCGAGAGGTCGCAGCCCTTCTTGGTCGCCACGCCGTAGCCCTGCTCGCCAAACTTGACCTCGGGCTGCAGTAGCTCGACAGTCTCGTTCATGTAGCCGGCCAGCGTGGAGCGGTCCATGGCAAAGACGTCGATATTGCCGGCGTCGAGCGAACTCTTGATGATGGGGTAGCCGCTAAAGACCCTAAATTCGGGCTCGCAGGTAAAGCCGTTATCCTTGATCATCTGCTCGATCAGGCCCTGCGTGGTGGCACCCTGACTCACGCCGATGACCTTGCCGTCCAGGTCCTCAATCGAGGTAAAGCCCGAACGTTTCTTGACCATGAGGCCCACGTAGTCGGTGCGATACGGCGTCGAGAAATCCCAGCTCTTCTTGCGCTCGTCGGTGATGGTGTAGGTCGCCGCGACCACATCGAGTTGGCCGTTGTCGATCAGCGGGCCGCGCGTCTTGGGCGTTACGTCGGTAAACTCGACCAGCTCCTGGGCGCGGGCCTCCTTGTAGCTCACGCCAAAGACGGCAGCGGCGATCTGGTAGCACAGATCGACCTCCATGCCCTCAAAGCGACCCTTGGCGGTGTCGTAATAGCCGTAGCCGGGAACATCCTTCTTAACGCCGGCGTTCAGGTGGCCACGCGACTTGATGGTCGCAAGCTTGGACCCCTTGTCGGAGGCCTCGCCGCTGGCAGAGTTGCCGCAACCGGTGAGCGCGGTCCCCGTCAGCGCGAGCATGCCGGCGCCAGCCAGCTGCAAAAAGTGACGGCGCGATACAGCCGCCCTCGTCATATCCGTCATGTCCATCACCGCGCCTAGTGCAGAATCTTGGACAGGAACTCGCGGCAGCGCGGGTTCTCGGGGTTATCGAAGAAGTGCTCGGGCGTGCCCTCCTCCAGAATGCGGCCGTCCTCCATAAAGATGACGCGGTCGGCCACCTGGCGCGCAAAGCCCATCTCATGCGTCACGCAGATCATGGTGATGTCCTCCTGCGCAAGCTCAATCATAACGTCCAGAACCTCCTGGACCATCTCGGGGTCGAGCGCCGAGGTCGGCTCGTCAAACAGGATGATGGGCTGCTTAGTGCACAGGGCACGGGCGATAGCGATACGCTGCTGCTGACCGCCCGAGAGGTTCTGCGGATACTCGCCGGCCTTATGAGCCATGCCAACGCGCTTGAGCGCGGCGATGGCGATCTCGGTCGCCTCCTCCTTGCTCTTCTTTTGCAGCTTGATGGGCGCGAGCGTCAGATTGCCCAGCACCGTCATGTTGGGATACAGGTTGAACTGCTGAAACACCATGGAGCTATACTTGCGAGCCATCTCCAGGTGATTCTTCTTGGTAAGCGGCGTGCCGTCGATGATGACCTCGCCCGACGTGGGCTCCTCAAGATAATCGACGCAGCGGATGAGCGTCGACTTACCCGAACCAGAGGGCCCGATCATTACGAGCTTCTCGCCGCGCTTGACGGTGAGGTTGATATCTTTGAGCACATGCAGGTCGCCAAAGTACTTGTTGAGATGCTTGATCTCGATCATGTCTGCCATGAATGTCCCTTCCCTGCGTTTACACGAGTTGAACTATTGTACGGAAAGAACCACGTTTCCGCAGCCCACACTACATCCCCGTAAAGAACCCGCAATCTTTCACCTGCTCGTTGGTGCTCATTGGGGACAGACTTAAATGAGTACCCCCCGTGGGCACTCAATTTGAGTCTGTCCCCAATGAGTGCCCAGCCCAGCAAAAAGGGGCGCGACCGCAATGGTCACGCCCCCTCGATATCAACTATGTACCGCTAGGCCCCTATGCGAGTTTGGCTCCAACGATCTTTGCTGCTGCCGGCTTATCGAAGTTGCCGCCAGTGGCCTTACCCAGAGCGCCCATGACCTGGCCCATCTGCTTCTTGGACGTGGCGCCCAGCTCGGCGATGACCTGCTCGATCAGGGCCTCGAGCTCCTCGCCCGAAACCTGCGCGGGCAGAAGGCTCTCCAGAATCTTGACCTGCTCGGTCAGGTTGTCGGTACGCTCTTGGTCGGTGCCGGCCTTGATGGACATCTCCAGCGTCTCGCTCGTCTGCTTAATCAGACGCTTGATCATGCTGTTGACGTCTTCCTCGGTCACATCGCGGCGCTCGTTAACCTCGATATTCTTCACCTCGGCCTTGACCTGGCGAATGATGGACAGGCGAACCTTGTCCTTAGCCTTCATGGCCGCGATCATTTCCTTCTGCAGCTCTTCGTTGGTCATCTGCAAATCCTCTCTAATAGCGTGGGCGGCACTCGCGCGAGCACCGCCCCATGATTACTCAGTCGTCGACGAATCGTCGGTCGAACTCTTGGTAACGCCCTTCAGACTCACGTTATAGGGTACGTCCTTGGGCATGGGGTTGACGGTGATGTCGGCATCCTTCTTGTACTGCTCCAGCCACTCACTGTACGCAGTGCTGGCCGCTTGCGTCTTCACCACGTTGGAGACGTACTTTTTGATGGCCTTGGGCACCTGGTTGATGTCATCAACCTGATTATCGACATGGAAGTAGTCGGTGCACTTGATGATGTGGTAGCCATAGGTCGACTCGATGACTTCGCTCACGTCGCCCTTGTTGAGCCCCTCGAGCGCCGTCTGGTAGCTGTCGACAAAGGTGGTGAGCTTATCCCAACCCACATCGCCCTTCTTCTCCTTGGAACCGGTGTCCTCGGAGTACTGCTCAACGGCGTCCTCAAAGCTCAGCTCACCGGAGTTGATCTTGTCCAGGCACTCCTGCGCCTTGGCCTTGGCGGCAGCCTTGTTCTCGTCGGAAGCGTCGGAATCAACCTTGATCAGGATGTTCGACGAGCGGCGGGCGTCGTTGTAGCTGGACAGGTTTTCGTTGATGTAATCGACGATCTCGCTGTCCTTGGGCTTGCTCGTGGGCGCGACGGCATCCTTGAGTTTCTGCTGCGCCAGACTCTCCTTGAGCGAATCCTTGTAGGTATCCTCGGTATAGCCGTAGGTCTTGAGGGTCTTCTTAAAGGCCTTGGCACCGCCCGCGCTCTTGCATGCGTCCTTCCAAGCCTTCTCGACCTCCTCGTCCGACACCGTCACGCCGTTCTCCTTCTGTGCCTGTTGAAGCAGAATCTGCTGCGTGTAGGAGTCGATGAGTTGCTTGCGGTACTTCTTGGGCGTGAGGTCGTTGTCGACCAGGTACTGCGCCCAGTCCTTGTCCTTGGTGTAGCCGTAGGACGTGCGCATGCTCATGATCTGCTTGGTCACGGTGTCCTCGGTGAGGTTGGTGCCGTTGATAGTGGCAGCTACACCGCCGGTAAGCTTGTAGCCCGAGGTATCCTCTGCCTGCGACATCAGGCCGGAGCACGCCATGGCCGAGACGGAAAGCAGCATTGCCAGCACGCCGATGACCACCAGAACGATCTTGACGGTCTTGGACACGCGGGTCTTGCGCTGCTTCTTGCGAGAGCTGGAGGCGGCGCGAGCCTGCTGCTCGGGCGTCGGCTCGGGTGCGGGGTTCTTTTTCTTATTTGCCATAGTTGGCCTTTCGCATAACGAATCGAACAAACGCCATTGTGTCACAACGCAGCCCCCGCGGCACGCTTGGTGCATTGGGGACAGGTTAATCTGCACCATTTTGGTGCAAAGGGGACAGCTCTGGCAGCCGGCACCTTAGAAGTGACGGCGGATGGCGTCGACCATGCCCTGGGACGTGGTCTGGCCGAGCACGTCGGCTGCGGCATCGGCGTCCATAAAGATGTTCATGAGCGCCTGCAGGGCCTCGACCTGGCCGCCCGGCTCGGCGATGCCCAGATTGATGACGATCTGCGCCGGCACCGGAGCGCCCATGCCAGCCATAGCGTTAAATGTCACGGGCGCGGCGGGCTTCACCACCGCGATATAGGGCTTGGCCACAAACCCCGGATCGGTATGCGGAATGGCAATGTTTGCCGCCGGCATGGCAAGACCCGTGGGATAGGCATCCTCGCGCGTGCGAACGGCGTCGAACCAACCGTCGGCAATGTAGCCACGCGGTACAAGCTCGCCCTCAAGCCGCGCGAACACCTCATCCGGCGTCGCACACTCCCAATCAAAAAACACCAGCTCAGGCGCAAACAGCGCTTCGTTATCCGCCATGCGCTCACCTCTCTCACCTAGTCATTCAAGAACGTCCCCGATGACTACCCAAAACAAAAGGTGGCCACGCGCGCCTTGGCGCCAATGACCACCCTGACCACTCAACTAAATTGTACTGTGCGCCGCTAGCCGCGGGGCGCATCAATTGCGACCTTGCCGCTCTCCAGCACGTGGACGCGGCCGTCGGCGAGCATCTGCACGACCTCGGGATACAGCACGTGCTCAATCGCGTGGATGTGCTCCTCGAGCGTATCGACATCCCAGCCCTCCTCAACAGCCAGCGCACGCTGAGCGATGATGGGACCGTTGTCGTAGATCTCGTTGGCAAAATGCACGGTCACGCCGGTCACCTTGACGCCGCGCGCAAAGGCATCGTCAATCGCATGTGCACCGGTAAAGCTCGGCAGCAGCGCCGGGTGCAGGTTCACCACGCGGTTGGGAAACGCCGCCAGCAGAGGCGTGCGCACCATGCGCATGTAGCCGGCCATGACCACATACTCGCAGCCGCGCTCGAGCAGCTCGTGCGCAATGATCTCATCGGCGGCGATGGGTTCGGCATAGACATCCTTGGACAGCGTCAGCGTCTGGATGCCCGCGCGCTCGGCACGCTGCAAGCCCTTGGCCGAAGGACGGCTCGACACCACAAGCTCAATCGAAGCATTAAGCTTGCCGGCGGCGATCAGGTCGATCAGCGCCTGCAGATTGGTACCAGAACCGCTGATGAGCACGCCGATCTTGAGCGGCTCGGCCGTATCGGTGCCGGTCGGACGGGTGTAGGGCACAAAGCCCAGGCCCTCGGCGGCAGTCATCTGCTCGTTAGTGCTCATCGGAGTACACGACCTCACCGGTGCCCTCGACGCACTCGCCCACGCGGAACGGCTTCTCGCCCAGCGCGACCAGGGCCTCGGTCACGGCGGCCTCGTCCTCGGGGGCGACGATCAGGCACAGGCCGACGCCCATGTTGAAGGTCTTGCATGCCTCGTTGGGCGCAAGCTCGGCCTGGCGCGACACGTAGGTAATGACGGGCGGAACGTCCCAGCCCATCTCGGCACCGTTGCGGGTGACCACGGCGTCAACGTCGTCGGCAAGCGCGCGGTTGAGGTTCTCGGTGATGCCGCCGCCGGTGATGTGGGCGATGGCATGCACCGGAGCGCCGCCGCGCAGCAGCTCAAGGATCGGCTTGACGTAGATGCGCGTGGGGGCCAGCAGGGCGTCGGCGAGCGACGCGCCGCCGAGCTCCTCGAGCGGACGGCTCAGCTCCTCGGCCTTAGCGACGGCCTCGGGCGTGCCCGGCTTAACGCCGTCGACGCCAATGACCTTACGCACGAGCGAGTAGCCGTTGGAGTGCACGCCGGTGGAAGGCAGGCCCAGGATCACATCGCCCGGGCGGACGTTTGCGGGGTCGAGCATCTTGGGACGGTCGACGACGCCCACGGTAAATCCGGCAAGGTCGTAGTCGGCCGGAGCCATAACGCCCGGGTGCTCGGCCATCTCGCCGCCCACGAGCGCGCAACCCGCGAGCTTGCAGCCGTCGGCCACGCCCTTGATGATCTTTGCCATGTGCTCGGCCTCGATGTGACCGATGGCAACGTAGTCCAGGAAGAACAGCGGCTCGGCGCCCGAAGCCAGAATATCGTTGACGCACATAGCGACCAGGTCCTGGCCCACCGTCTCGTGACGGTCCATGATCTGGGCGAGCACGAGCTTGGTGCCCACGCCGTCGGTACCGCTGATCAGGATCGGGTCTTCCATATCCTTAAGCGCGGCGGCCGAGAACAGGCCACCAAAGCCACCGATGCCGCCGATAACCTCGGGGCGATTGGTGTCCTTGACCATTTGCTTAATCGCGTCGACGGCGCGGCCGCCCTCGGCGGTATCGACGCCGGCGTCCTCGTACGTCACATGCTTGCTGTCGCTCATCTGAGCCTTCCTCTCCCACTACCGTCGCGCCGCGCGGGCGCCAAACGGTGCTCATAATTGCGTTCATTTCGGCGCGCGCCATAACAGCACGCGCCGTCATATCAACAAAACAGCAGGTAAAACCTACCAAAATAAACCTGTCCCCATATGGCAGGTTTTATGCCTCGCCGTGCTCCTCTTCCCAGCTGCGGTCGTCGTATTTCTCGATCACGGCGTCGTCGTCAAAGTGCAGCGGCTTGTCCATGTTGCGGGGCTTAAAGCCCTCCATAAACTTGTCGCGGCCAAAGCTCTCAGGAATCGCCACGGGGTAGCGGCCGGTAAAGCACGCATCGCAGTAACCGCCCTTGGGCATGACCTTAAGCAGGCCCTCGACCGAAAGGAAGGCCAGCGAATCGGCGCCGATATACTCGCAAATCTCGTCGACCGTCTTGTTGGCGCTGATAAGCTGCGACTGCACGTCGGTATCGATACCGTAGAAGCACGGCCAGATGACCTCGGGCGAGTTGATGCGGATATGAATCTCCTTGGCGCCGGCGTTGCGCAGCATCTTGACGAGCTGCACCATGGTGGTGCCGCGCACGATGGAGTCGTCGATGACGACCAGGCGCTTGCCCTCGATGTTGTCGCGCAGCGGGTTGAGTTTCATACGCACGCCCATGGCGCGCAACTCCTGCGTAGGCTCGATAAACGTACGGCCCACGTAGCGGTTCTTGATAAGGCCCTCGCCAAAGGGAATACCGCTCTCGTGCGAATACCCCTCCGCAGGCGGCAGGCCGGAGTCGGGCACGCCGATGACCAGGTCGGCCTCGACAGGCTCCTCATGTGCCAGCTGACGACCCATGTCGTAACGGCAGGCATAGACGCTCTTGCCGTTCATGATGGAGTCGGGGCGGGCAAAGTAGACCTGCTCAAAGATGCAGTTGGCGGGCTCTTCGGCTGCAGGCACGCCCTGCTCGGATACCAGGCCCTCGGCGCTGATGCGCAAGATCTCGCCGGGACGGACGTCACGGACGTACTCGGCACCCACGATGTCGAGTGCGCAGGTCTCGGAAGCAACGACCCAGCCGCCGGCGCGCGTGACACGGACGGCGGAGTCGACCGTCGCGGCGCCGTCCTGCGACGGCAGCTGCGAAACGGCTGCGGCATCGGCCTGGTCCAGACCCTCGTCCACCAGCTTGCCCAGCACGAGCGGGCGAATGCCGTGTGGATCGCGGAATGCGTAGAGCGCCTGCTCGTTGATGAGCGTCATGGCGTAGCCGCCGCGCACGAGCTCCATGGTCTTGCGAATACCCTCGCGCAGGTGGCCCGTACGCTGGGTAAAGTAGCCGATAAGCTTGGTCGCGACCTCGGAATCCGAATTGGAGAGGAACGGCACGCCCAGCTCGATCAGCTGACGGCGCAACTCGTCGGTGTTGACCAGAGTGCCGTTGTGAGCAAGCGCGATAATGACGCTGTTGATGGTGGAAAGATGCGGCTGCGAGGCTTCCCAGCTCTTGGCGCCGGCGGTGCCATAGCGCACGTGGCCCACGGCCAGCTGGCCGGAGAGCGTCGACAGGTCGGCGTTGGAGAACACGCGGTCGAGCAGGCCCAGATCTTTGCGGACCATAACCGTGCCGCCGTCACCCACGGCGATTCCAGCCGATTCCTGGCCACGGTGCTGCAGCGCACGCAGGCCAAAGTACGTCAGTCGAGCCACGTCGCGATCGGGCGCCCATACGCCGAAAATGCCACATTCCTCATGCAGCTGGTCGGAGTCCGGATCATACGTCGACATGGTGTTCACCTGTCCCGCGGCACGCTCGGCCGCGCGGATGGTTTCTTGAGACATGGTATCCCCTCAGAGCCTCGTATTTTTGGCGTTACCCGCCTTATTATACGCACGGCGCGACGTGCTCCCCAGCGCATGAGCAGCGCTTTTTAAAAGCCCACCGAGCTAATAATCAGTTTTGTTGCCAAACATTTTATCGGTCTGTCCAGTGTAAGTGCCCGCGCCCCCAGATGGCCGCCGCGTCCGCCGTTGGGGATTACAAAGTTGCAATTGGGACGTTCGTCCTGTCTTTTGGCAGGTCGGCGGCGTATCCTTATAACCTACAACAAAGCGAGAAAGGTTCTGTATGGATCGAAACGAACTCGACCCCAGCGTCCCCAGCGCCACAGAGGTCAAGAAGATTCCCCTCATCATTAAGGTGTACGCCGTCCTGTGCATCCTTTCCGGCGTGGGCACGCTCCCGTCGGTCGCTGCCTTTATGTGGCAGGTCATCACGGCACTTGTTAACGGCAACGCCACCGAAAAGCTCGGCGACAACACGCTCGTCGCAGTCGGCCTTATCGTCGCCGGCATCATGCTCTCTGCGGCAAGTGCCGTCATCCTAATCATCTTTGGCCTGGACCTTATCAAAAACCAGCGCCGCAACGCCGCCCGCCTGTCCTACATCCTTATTGCATTCACCGTCGTCGAGCTTTTGGTCGACGTGATGCTCCAGGGCATCGGGCCCTTCCTGCTGCGTCCCGCGATCCAGCTCGGCATCCTTGTTGCACTTTCGGCAACCGTCGACCCCACGCTTCGTCAGGAGCGCGAACTGCAGCGCCGCCTGCAGGAGATGCTCGACCGCGACGCCGCCGCCGAGGGCATGCTCGGCCGCGATGAAACCGGCGAGGGCTACATCAAGCTCAACTACTTCAACCTGTTCTGGGTGTTCTTTGTCTGCTGCATACTCGGCCTGATCGCCGAGGACATCTGGCACATGACAGTCGACGACCCGGGCGTCTATCAGAACCGCGCCGGCATGCTGTTTGGCCCCTTCAGCCCCATCTACGGATTTGGCGCCGTGCTCATGACCATGGTGCTTAACCGCTTCTACAAAAAGAACCCCATCATCATTTTCCTGGTGAGCGCCCTGCTCGGCGCCAGCTTTGAGGTGTTCGTGGGCTGGTTTATGCAGACCGCGTTTGGCGTGGTCTCGTGGAGCTACTCGCACATAACGCTGTTCGGTTTGCCCGATCCGCTCGTGGTCCTCACGGGCGGACGCACCTGCACGGGCTTCGCCTGCCTGTGGGGCCTGGGCGGCCTCATCTGGATCAAGCTGCTGCTGCCGAGGCTGCTTAAGCTTATCAACAAGATCCCCTGGAAGAGCCGCTACTCGGCCACCGTCATCTTTACCGTTATCATGCTGGTCGACGGCGTCATGACGCTGCAGTCGCTCGACTACTGGTACCAGCGCGTTAACGGCACGGAGCCGGACATTCCCGTCGCACAGTTCTACGGAGAGCACTTCGATAACGAGTACATGGAAAACCGCTTCCAGAGCATGACCATGAGCCCCAAGGATGCGACGCGCGTGTAGCGCTCACCGCGCCCAAAACGCAAAATGCCCGCCGGTATCACACGTACCGGTGGGCATTTTTATAAACGATCCCTCTATCGACGCAAGCCTCTACGCCTCGCGCTCGACCTCACTCACGCATTCGTTCTTGATGGTGCCAACGAGCGCCTGCAGCGCATCGACCACGTGCGGGCGAATGTCCCCGCCGATAAGCACGAGCATGATGTCGTCACCTACGGCAAGCTCGCCGCTTGCCAGCCACACACGCACATAGCCGATACCCGGCATCGCGCGCGTGGCCTCGATAGCAGACCGTACCTTTTCGGCGTCGTAGTCAAAGACCATGCCGCCCACCCTGTGGCCTGGCGCCACGCCATCGGTCTCGACTCCGCGCACCTCGGCCTTGGGCGTCGCGCGCACCACACCGTTATGCGTCAGATACATCCCACAGCCTGCCGCCGAAGCATCGGCCTTGGCCTCGCGCAGCCAAGCATCAATCGAAGGCATCAATTTGCCACTCTCGAGCATCATTTCTCCCTTACCGTCGTCGAGTAGCCAATTTGGGACGGGGCCTTTTTAGCTACTCTCGAACAACTTATTCCTCGACCGGCGTGAGCACCATGACGGCGCGTGTGTTGCTCAGCGACAGCGAACGACAGGTCACAAGCGTTACAACCTTAGTTGCCGAAGCGGCACGATCGGTAGCATCACTCGCCACGGCGGAAGCGCCGTCGAGCATCTCGGACAGGTAGTTCTTGAGTCCGTCGTCGCCCTCAAAATTGGTCGTGCGCGCCTTGGCATACGTGTCCTCGACCACCTTGGTCGCCAGCGGACGCAGCTTATACGTCGCATCGCGCGTGATGTAGTACACAAACTCGATGCTATCGAACGTCGCCTGATCAGTGGTGTCCGAAATCACGTTGAACATCGATCCGTCGTTCATATGGTGGCCGTAGATCGTGGTCTGCTGGTCGACCATTCCCGGCGCGGTGTCATCGCTATCCAGGAAAATGGCACCGGACGCGTTAGCCGTTCCGTCGAACAGCGTGTTGAGGTATTTGGAGTTGTTGTTGGTCTGCACCACGGGATAGTTGATGTTGGTTCCCGGCACGTAAATCCAACCCACAATCTCGGGGTTCGTCTGAGCAAGCGCATCAAAGTCGATAATCGGCACGCCGCTGGCGTCCTTATCGCTTACATATTGCTTCTCGATTTTCTGATACGAATCGCTCGCCTGCTTATAGCCAATCTGGGCATTAATAAAAATAGCGGCGGCGGCGACAATCAGACCGATACCGATGATGATGAGCAGAATGGGAATAATGGAGTGGCGCTTTTTGCACGGCGGCTCGGTGCGATCCGACGGCGCGGCATGCGATGAAGACCGGGGCGGCTTCTTAGCGGAGCTATAAGACGAAGGACGATATGCGGCCGGCGCGTCCTGTCGACGATGCGTCGCCGGTGTCACGGGGCGCGGCGCGCGCGGCTGCTGAGGAGAGGATGTCCGACCCTGCTGTGCCGCACGGGCAGCACCCGGCTTCGACGGATCGGGAATCTGAGAAGCCTTGAATCGTTTTCCCTGATAATCGGACATGGCTCTCCTTATACTGCGGTGAAACGGCGGAACGCTTAGGCGTCAGCCATCTCCTGCTTCATCTTCTCGATAACCTTGCGGTACTCGGGGTCGCAAGCACCCAGAATCTGTGTGGCATAGATGGCGGCGTTCTTGGCACCGTTGATGGCAACGCAGGCCACGGGCACGCCCGAAGGCATCTGCACCATCGACAGCAGCGAATCCATACCGCCCAGGTCACTCGTCTTCATAGGCACGCCGATAACCGGCAGCGGCGTAAAGGCAGCCACGACACCACCCAGGTGAGCGGCCTTGCCGGCGGCGGCGATAATCACTTTGATACCGCGATCGGCGGCAGTCGAAGCCCACTCGTGGACCTTCGCCGGCGTGCGGTGCGCGCTCGCAATGACGAGCTCATAGGGCACACCCAGTGCCTCGAGCTCGGCGGTGCAGCCTTCCATAACGCCCAGATCGGACTTGGAACCCATGATGATCCCGACAACCGGCTTTTGATCTGCCATAAACATAGACCTCCTGTTGAGAGCGGTGACGCAGCGAATCCGCGACCCTTAACTACTGAGAGTAGTATAGCTGCTCCCGTCCCTGCGGTCTTTGTGGCGCTTCGCGGGCGGGCCAGGCTTTATCTTCACTCCGGTTGCTTCGCAAAGTCGTTCAGATAAAGCCTGGCCCGCCCGCGAAGCGCCCTGCGACCTACCGGGGATTGCCATGACGTACGTTGGCTGATTTGGTTTGGAATGAGATGTTGACGGTGGCTGATGGGCACAACTGTCCCGGGTGCATTTCATGATGCACCTAAATGTCTGTCTTTATCCTTATAGATTGTCCAGGTAGTCGTCGGCATCATAGGTAAGGCTGTAGGCTTTATTCAGGATGCGCACGAGCTCCTGAGCATCGTGCTCGCCGAGCGCTGAGAGTTGTTTCGAGAGCGATGCCACACTCTCGGCATTTTTTTTCGCCGCGAAATCACGGCCTTCCTCGGTAATGCTCACCAGCACACGCCGACGATCGTTTGGATCGGTCCTGCGCTGAACGTAACCCTTGCTCTCGAGTGAATCCAAGATATGCGACATGCGCGCACGGGAGAATTTCAGCTTCTTGGCAATCTCGGAGGGAATGACATCACCGTCAATACCCGATAGATACTGTAAAACCGGCGCCTCGCCCACACTGGCGCCGCCGGCAGCACTCAAGGATCCCTTGGCAAGGGAACGTGAGTACACGATCAGTTTTCGAGCAACGTCATCGTAATCCACTGGGGATATTGTCCTTTGCAACTCTAGAAGGGCCATAAAACCGTCATTTGCCGTACATTAGTTAACATTCGCAACAATTATTTATGATACCCCGACGCGGAAGTCTATTGCTCGTCCTTCTTGCGTCGCATAAGCTCCTCAACGTCGATACCCGCGGCCTCAAGCATGCGCTCGACATTCTTTTTGGCGTTGGTCGTGCCAACCTTAAGCACGATCGAAAGCGGAGTGCCCACCACCAGGCACACGATGCCCACGGGGACACCCCAGCCGGGGCCTCCCTGCATACCCCACATCCCCATCAAAAAGCCAATCGCCACGAGCGAATAGCCCAGGCGCAGCCAAACGTTGAGCCGCTGAATAGCATCGGTCTGCATCTTTGCCTCGCGGATCAAGTCGTCGCGCGAAAGGTCGTGTCCGTGTTTCTCGTGCATATGGTCCTCCTCGTGCAAAGTGTGCATCATGCGCAAGTCCATCGTTTATCGAATACGTCATCTTTCAAGAGCAATATAGCGGGTGTCGTGTAGGCGATGGAGGTCGCTGGCCATATTGCCCTTGAAGGGCGGCGTAAAATCAGAAGGCCGTGCGGCTGAGGCCGCACGGCCTTGCAGGGGGTCAAAGGATGATGACTAGTAGCTCAGCGCCGGATCGAAGAAGCCAATGAGAACGCCCACAAATGCGATCACAACGAGGATCAGCATCATGACGATGGGGTTGACCTTCTTCTTGGTCATCATGTACCAGCAGAAGATGATGAAGATCATGGGCAGCAGGTGCGGATAGATTCCGTCGAGCGTGTCCTGGAACTTGCCGCCACCGGGCAGCACCAGGTTGGGGCTGCAGGTGATGGAGACCCAGGTAGCACCGACTGCACCGATGACCATGGTACCGACCATCACGATGGAATCGCGAAGAGCCTTTGCCTTGGGGCCGACCAGTGCCTCGACCGCCTTGCCGCCGAGCTCATAGCCCTGGTTGTAGGCAAAGCGCATGCCAAGGAACATGAGCAGGTTCCACACGACAATATAGAAGATAGCGCCGAGCGGGGAGCCGCCGGTAGAAAGACCGAGGGCGATACCGAGCAGGATCGGGATCAGGGTGCCGACGATCAGCGAGTCGCCAAGGCCGGCGAGCGGGCCCATGAGACCGGCGCGGATGCCGTTGATGGCGTCGTCATCGATGGCCTCGCCGTTTGCGCGAGCTTCCTCGAGGCCGGCGGTGACGCCGACAATCATGGTGCCGATCTGCGGCTCGGTGTTGAAGAACGCGGAGTAGGTCTGGAGGGCCTGCTTCTGCTCCTCGGGCGTGTCGTAGAGCTCCTCGACGATCGGAAGCATGGCGCACAGGTAACCGAAGGTCTGCATGTGCTCTTGCGAGAAGCAAGTCAGGTTGCCATAGGACCAGTTGCGGAACGACTTGGCAAGCGTTTTCTTAGAGAGTTTCTTCTTCTCTGCCATTAGATGTCCTCCTCTTCCTCATCATCGGAGCCCGAGGCGATAGCCGCCTTGGGAGCGTTTGCGAGGTCGATCTTGAGCGAAGCGATCTCATAGTTGATCAGGGCGAAGAAGCAGCCGATGCCGGCAGCGGCAATCAGGTTGCATCCCATGACAGCGGACAGGGTGAAGCCGAAGAAGAACGTGAGAAAGTCCGTCGGCTTGGAGATGACCTGCTTGAGCAGGATGGCGATACCGACGGTAGGCAGCAGCGAGCCGACGGTGAACAGCGTCTTCATCGCGATGCCGTCCATGGGCATGTAGGTCTTCATGAGGTCGACCATGGCGGTGCCGCCCATGGTGATGATGAACGTCGGGAGGAACGAGCAGACGATGTGACCGATCCAAGGCAGAACGTTGTTGACCAAGTAGAGCTTGTGGAGATCGCCCTTCTCGAGCCACTTCCACCCCATGCCCTGCCACACCAGGTTGATGGTGGCGGTGCCATAGAAGAGCACAGTGCCGAGCGTGCCGACGGCGGCACCGAGGGATGCGGCCATGCCGGCAGCCTCAGCGGAGGCGGGATCGATGCCCGAGTTCTTGATGGCGAGGATCGCCAGCGGGATGCCGATATAGGACACGGCGCGGACGTCGGCGGAGACGGTCCCGCCGGGGGTCACGAGAGCGATGTAGACAACCTGGATGGCAGCGCCGACGAGGATACCCGTCTGCATATCGCCCATGATGATGCCGACGATGAGGCCGGCGACCAGAGGACGACCCAGAGTGTAGTTGCCGATCGTCGTGCCGCCCATGCCAGGCAGTGATGCCAGGCAGGCGAACAGGCCGAACAGCGCGGCTTGGAATGCATTGATTGCCATGCTTTCCCCTTTCTTTATTCCTCAGCCCCTTTCACCAAGGGCTGTAGATACCAAAATGCGGCTGGCGCCTAACTAGAAGCCAAACTGACCGCGGAACTTGGGCCACTCACCGATGGACTTCTCCTTGATAAGGGCGAACTCGACCGTGTAGCCGGCGTTGGTGAGATCCTCGAGCGCCTGGGCCTCTTCCTGCGTGATCGACTGGTTGTTGCCAAGCTTGGTGGTGCCGGGACGATCGTTGCAGGGACCGACGATGATGCGGTCCATGCCGGGCTTAAAGCCAAAATCGACGAGAAGTTCCTTCATGTCGAGCGGGTTCTTGGTGATCAGGAAGTACTTGGTCGGAGACTTGATAACCTTCTCGGAGACCTCCTTGAAGTGCTCCTTGGTCCACACGAACGTCTTCTTGCCCGAGGCACTCTTGTAGGCCTCCTTGAGCACGGGGTTGGACGCTGCAGCGTCGTTGACGGCGATAAGACCGTCGCAGGGATACTCGAGGGCCCAACGGGTAACGGTCTGTCCATGGATCATACGGTCATCAATACGGATGAACGAAATCATGCGTTCTCCCTTTCTTTATCACCGGGGGTCTTTCCTCTTAACCCCCGCTCCATCACGAAAATTTGGGCGGATGCGCTGCCTAGATGTCGTCGTCCTCGTCGTCGGCGTCATCGGTCGGGACAACGAGCTCGGACATACCGTTCTTGCCCTCCTGCAGCATCATCTGCTTGAGGGAATCCAGGTCCATGGTGGCAAGCCCCATCATGGCGGTCATAGCCATGGGCAGATTCATACCGCCGAAGGCAATGGTGTGGGCGAGCAGACCCTTCTCGGCCAGCGTGTTCATGGCATTGGTGAGCGGCGATCCGCCCAGGATGTCACCAAGCAGGACAACCTCGTCATCGGCGGTAACGGGAGCGAGCATCGCCTTGACGTTCTCGACATACTCGTCAGCGCCCATGCCGTCCACGAGACTCGTCGACAAGATGTTCGGGGCGTCATTGCCGAGCATCTTGAGGACACTGTGCAGTCCGGGAGCGAGCGTTCCGTGACTGACCATTACCAGATACCGCATGCGGTCTCCTCTCGACCTGCCGTGTGTCGCACGGCTTTGCTTTTTGCTGAGATTATTGTTGCGCCGGGGCATGTTCGGTACAAGAAAATAGTTGCGAACGGCAACTATTCATCGGTTAACGGTAGCAACTATTTTTGTGCCTAAATTATTTTTTCTTCTAATTATTTTTAAAATAGCAGGTAGATTGTCTGATAAATGTTTTATGTTCCTTATGCACCATACATACCAGCAAGAATCGGGCCTGGCATCTCCGGTTTGCCCCGCAGTGTCAGACCATGTCACGTACGCCCACGATATGGAGGTACCCCATGGATATGATCTCGTTTCTCGCCTCCGAACCCTTCGACCGCAGCGGTGATACGCCGCTCTATGTCCAACTTAAACATCGAATCGCCCTGCTTATCGCCAGCCAGGCGTTCGACACCAAGACGCCGCTGCCACGCGAGCTCGAAATCTGTGAGCGGCTAGAGTTATCGCGCTCGACCGTGCGCCGTTGCTTCCAAGATCTCGTCATCGAGGGGCGCGTGGTGCGCAAACGTGGGCAGGGAACGTTCATCAAACCCCAAACCTCAGCACCCGGCATCGACCTGGCCCTGAATTTCAGCGCGCGGATGCGCGAAGCGGGACGGGTTCCGAGCTCGCAGATTCTCGCCTTTTCAAGCATACCGGCCGTCCGCGGCATCGCCTCTGGGCTCAAAGTGCCCGAGGGGACACCCGTCTGGGAGATTCGCCGCCTGCGTCTCGCCAACGACAAACCCATGGAGCTCAACTACGTCTATATCCCCGTGTCACTTTGCCCCGAGCTCACACGCAAAGACGTGGATGGCTCGCTCTACGCCTATATCGCGGAAAAGACCGGCATCCTGCCCGCAAGCGTCGATGCCGTCTACGAGACGGTCAACCTCGACAAGCATGAGGCGCGCCTTTTGGGACAGAACACCGGTAAGGCGGCGATGCGCATCGTGCGTTCGACCTACGACAAGACGGGAACCCCGTTCGAGGTAGGCGTGCTCATCAGCTGCGACGGTCAGGCAAAGCTGCACGTGCACATCGCCGCCGACAAAACAACCTTCACCGCCACAGCCCAATAAATCCAAAACGTGGGCGCCGTCGTTCAAACGAACGACGGCGCCCACACTCATTTTCTATTCAGCCCTAGTCATCGCGCAAAGCCCCTTCGGCAGCACACGGTGCAGCCGAGTCACCGCAGGCCGGGGCGGAGGGGGCCGAGTTTCCCACTGAGCGACTCTGCTTGCAGCCGGAGCGAAGGGGGAAACTCGGCCCCCTCCGCCCCGGCCGGACAGGTCAATCTACACCGTGTGCTGCGGCAGGTCCTGCAGGGCGATGACGTCCATGCCCATGTCGTTGGCGCTGCCGTGACCCTGCTGGTCCTCACGCACCGCCTCGATGGCACTCACGTACGTGTTGGCGGCAGACATCGCGGTCACGCAGGTCACACCGCGTCGCACTGCCTCGGTGCGCAGCAGATAGCCGTCGCCGCGCGAGCCCGGACCGTACGGCGTGTTGATGATCACCGCGATCTTGCCATCGGCGATGAGGTCGCCGATGTTGGGGCGCTCGCCGTCGTGCGGGCCGCTTATCTTCTCCACGATCTCGCACGTCACGTTGCCTCCACGCAGCACGCGCGCCGTACCCTCGGTAGAGCAGATGTCAAAGCCCAGATAGCGCAGGATACGGGCGACCGAAAGGATATGGCGCTTGTCGCGGTCGCACACGCTAATGAACACCTTGCCGCAACTCGGGTCGGGCAGCTTGTAGTCGATCGCCAGCTGCGTCTTGGCGTATGCCTCAGGATAGCTCTTAGCGATACCCATGACCTCGCCCGTCGACTTCATCTCAGGCCCCAGGATGACGTCGGCGCCCGGGAAACGACCCCAGGGCATGACGGCTTCCTTCATGCAGAACCAGTCCAGTTGACGTTCGTCGCTCGGCAGGCCCAGGCTCGCGATGGAATCGCCCGCCATGATACGCGCCGCGCACTTGGCCAGCGGCACGCCGGTGGCCTTGGAGATAAACGGCACGGTGCGACTCGCGCGCGGGTTGGCCTCGATCACGTAGACGGTCTCGCCCTTGATGGCGTACTGCACGTTGACCAGGCCGCGTACGCCCAGCGCCATCGCGATGCGGCGCGTGGTCTCGCGAAGCTTCGCCTGCAGGCTCTCGCTAAAGCTAAACGGCGGAATGCAGGTCGCGGAGTCGCCGGAGTGAATACCGGCCTCCTCGATATGCTCCAGGATGCCGCCGATGTAGACCTCTTCGCCGTCGCACAGGGCGTCGACGTCGGACTCGATCGCACCCTCCAGGAAGCGGTCCAGATACACCGGGTAGTCGGGGCTAATGCGCGCAGCCTCGGCCATGTAATCGCGCAGATGCTCGGCATCGTAGGCGATCATCATGCCGCGGCCGCCCAGCACGTAGCTTGGACGCACCAGCAGCGGGTAGCCAATGTGCGCGGCCACGGCCTCGGCCTCCTCAAACGAGGTGGCTTGGCCCGCCGGCGGGTACATGATGCCCAGCTTGTCGAGCAGAGCGGCGAAGCGCTCGCGGTCCTCGGCAAAGTCGATGGCATCGGGCTTGGTGCCCATAATGTTCACGCCGCTCTCCTCGAGCATGCGCGCCAGCTTAAGCGGGGTCTGGCCACCGAGCGTCACCACGACGCCGTCGGGACGCTCAACATCGATGACATCCATGACGTCCTCGTAGGTGAGCGGCTCAAAGTACAGACGGTCGGACGTGTCATAGTCTGTCGAGACGGTCTCGGGATTGCAGTTGACCATGATGGTCTCGAAGCCGCGGGCCGTCAGCGCGTAGCTCGCGTGTACGCAGCAGTAATCGAACTCGATACCCTGGCCAATGCGGTTGGGGCCAGCGCCCAGGATCATCGCCTTGGGCTTGTCCGCCGGCGTGGTCTCGTCGGGAGCCACGCACTTCTTGGCATCCGGGCTCGTGCGGTAGATGTTCTCGTACGTCTTGTAGTGGTACTCCGTGGCGCTTGAGAACTCGGCCGCGCAGGTATCGACCGTCTTCATGCTGGGAACCACGCCCAGACCCTTGCGATAGGCGCGCACAAAGCGCTCGTCCGAGCCGGTCAGCGCGGCGATCTCGGCGTCGCTCGTGCCGTACTGCTTGAGCAGGCGCATCGCGTCGGCGTCGATATCCTCCACACGCAGGCCGCGGATGCTCTCCTGGACCTGCACCATGTCGTTGATACGGTTGAGGTACCACGGATCGATACCGCAGGTGGCATGGATGCGGGCGATGTCCCAGCCACGGCGCAGGGCCTCGACCACAAAGAAGATGCGGTGCTCGGTCGGGGTTGCCACGGCCTGAGCGAGCTCATCGTCGCTCAGCTTGTCGGCACCTTCCTTGCCACCGGCACAAATGCCCTGATGCCCGTCCTCCAGCGAACGCATGGCCTTGCCGAAGGCCTCCTCAAAGGTGCGGCCGATCGCCATGATCTCGCCCACGGCCTTCATGCGCGTGGTGAGCGTGGGGTCGGTACCCTTGAACTTCTCGAAGGCAAAGCACGGCACCTTGACCACGCAGTAGTCAATCGTGGGCTCAAAGCAGGCAGGCGTTGCCTTGGTAATGTCGTTGACGATCTCGTCGAGCGTGTAGCCCACGGCCAGGCGCGCGGCGGCCTTAGCGATGGGGAAGCCCGTGGCCTTGGAGGCCAGCGCGGACGAACGGCTCACGCGCGGGTTCATCTCGATGACGATCAGGCGGCCGGTCTGAGGGTTCACGGCAAACTGCACGTTGGAGCCGCCGGTCTCGACGCCGATCTTCTCCAGAATGGCGAGCGACGCGACACGCATGCGCTGGTACTCAAGGTCACTTAGTGTCTGCGCCGGCGCCACGGTGATGGAGTCGCCGGTATGCACGCCCATGGGGTCGAGATTCTCGATGGAGCACACGATGATGCCGTTGCCGGCATGATCACGCATGACCTCCATCTCATACTCTTTCCAGCCCTCGATGGACTCCTCGACCAGCACCTCGCGGGCGGGCGAGAGCTCGAGGCCCTGACCCACGATGGAGACGAGCTCCTCGTGGGTGTGAGCGATGCCGCCGCCGGCGCCGCCGAGGGTAAAGCTCGGACGCAGCACGCAGGGATAGCCCACGCGCTCGGCGATAGCCTCGGCGTCGGCCACGCTGTAGGCATAGCCCGAGCGCGCGACCTCCAGGCCGATCTCGGCCATGGCCTCGTTAAAGAGCTTGCGGTCCTCGCCGCGCTCGATAGCGGCCAGGTCGCAGCCGATCATCTCGACGCCGTACTTGTCGAGCGTGCCGTCCTTTGCCAGCTCAACAGCGGCGTTCAGACCGGTCTGGCCACCCAGCGTGGGCAGCAGCGCGTCCGGATGCTCTTTCTTGATTACGCGCTCGATAAACTCGGCGGTGATGGGCTCAACATAGGTGCGGTCGGCCAAGCCCGGGTCGGTCATGATGGTCGCCGGGTTGGAGTTGACCAGGATGACCTCAAAGCCATCCTCCTTGAGCACCTTGCAGGCCTGGGCGCCGGAGTAGTCGAACTCGCAGGCCTGGCCAATAACGATGGGGCCCGAACCAATAACGAGGATGCGCTTGATGTCAGTACGTTTCGGCATGTTAGTTCTCCTCGGTCGCAGCGTTCTCGGACTCGGCGAAATTCCAGCCGGCGAGGCGGTCCTTCGCGGTGTCGATGTCCAGGTAGTTCTCCTCGCCGTCCATGAGTCGCGTAAAGGCGGTAAAGAGATAGTGGGCATCGGTGGGGCCAGGCGAAGCCTCGGGGTGGTACTGGACCGAGAAACACGGGGCGTCGAGCAGCTGGATGCCCTCGGCGGTGCCGTCGTTGAGGTTCACATGTGTCAGGCGAATGCGACCAAAGCGCTCGTTCATCACGACCGGCGCGATGCCGCGACGCACCCAGGCGCGCAGGTCACCGTCGGCCGCATACTCGGTTTCGCCGCCGGAAAGCTCCGGAATCAGTTTGCCCAGACTGGGGAACAGCAGGCCAAAGCCGTGGTTTTGCGCGGTGATCTCCACGCGACGGCTCACCAGATTCATGACCGGCTGGTTACCGCCACGGTGACCGAATTTAAGCTTTTCCATTTGGGCGCCGCAGGCCAGGCTGATCATCTGGTGACCGAGGCAAATGCCAAAGACCGGCACCTTGCCGATCAGCTGCTGTACCTGCTCATAGGTCTCCACCACGGCATCGGGGTCGCCGGGGCCGTTGGACAAAAAGACGCCATCGGGATTCATGTCGAGCACCTGCTGGGCGGGCGTATCCCACGGCACGACGGTGAGATCGCAGCCGGCACGGACCAGGCCCTCCAGAATACCGCGCTTCACACCGCAGTCGTAGGCGACCACTTTGTGACGGGCAGGAGCGGCAGCCGCAAGCGCAAAGTCATGCGTGGCAGGCAGGTCGGCGGCCACAAACTCGTGAGGCGCGGGGCAACTTACGGTCTTGACCAGGTTCTCGCCTACCAGCGTGGGCGCAGCGGACAAGCGCTCGGCAAGCTCGTCGACGTCGAAGATCTCGGTCGAGATAATGCCCATCTTGGAACCATTGTCGCGCAGATGGCGCACCAGAGCGCGGGTGTCGATACCCTCGATAGCGACGATGCCGTGAGCGCGCACGTACTCCGGCACGCTGACGGCCGAGCGCCAGTTAGAAGGCGTGGCGCACATATCGCGAACGATCATGCCGCGCATAGCCGGAGCGCTCGCAGGGCGCACGGCGTCGCCGGGGAAGGCCGACTGGACATCGGTCTCGTCGATACCGTAATTGCCGATCTGCGGATAGGTCATGGTTACAATTTGGCCGGCATAACTCGGGTCGGTCATGACCTCAAAGTAGCCCTCGAGCGAGGTGTTGAAGCAGACTTCGCCGGTCGCGGTGCCCTCGGCGCCGCATGCACGTCCATAAAAAATGGTCCCATCCTCAAGATACAGGATACAGGGACCGCAGGTGCCCTTGCTGGTTTTGGCCAGCATACGCTGGCAAAGCTCGCTGGGCGCGAAGGTGCGGGCGGCAGCGCCCGCGGTATGGTTGTTCGCCATAATTCTCCTTCCCGGTCTCACAGGACCGGCTTAAAGGTGTGTAGTTAGGCCTCGCGGTATTGTAACCGCAAGCATGCCTCATGGCGTTAATTTCATCGAAATGTTTACGAAATGATAATTATGACTTTCTATGCATAATGATTATTTAATCCCCGTCCCAGAAAAATTATCCCGCGTGGGCTTGTGGCTCACGCGGGATAATGGCCTCTTACTTTTGCTTGTCCTGTTCCAGCAGATCGGACGGTGAGCGATCGGGCTTGCCGCCGCGGAAAATCTCGCGGCCATGCAGACGATGCTCCAGGTCACGTTCGGCCTTTTCCTCGTCAATCTTGGTCTGGCTCACCACCGGGTCCTCGATCAGCGACGAAACCGAGTTCACCTGTTTTTGAATGCGCTCGGCAATGGTGTCGTCCATGCTTACGATGCGCATCTTCCAGTCGATACTCGTGGCGTTGGATGAGCTCTTGGTCCACACAAACGTCAAAATGGCGCTCTGATGACCCCGCGCGGGAAACATGCCAAAGAAGGAATCGTGCTGAATGTTGCTATCCTCGTCGATATAGGCGTGAACGTTATACACCACGCGGTCGATCTTATCGTTGAGCAGCGCGTTGGTCGCAAGCGCAGCGGCCTGAATCTGCCCGTTGGACAGCAGCTCGAGCTCGTTGGCAGACGATGTGTCCAACACCGTCACCTCGACCGTGCCCGTACGCTCATCAGCTTCATCGACGGTAAAGTCGAGCGGGAACTGCGTAAAGCCGTTACCCCACTCAAGGCCGCCCTTCAGCGCCGTCGAAACGGTATCGACTGAAACGCTCTCGGACAGGTTGGCGGTGTTCAGACGACGCATCACGCCGTAGCCAATCTGCATGCCCACGATCAGCACCAAAATACCAATGACCACGGCCATCGCGGTCTTCGTAATGGTATGACTCACCTGCGAACCCGAAGAATCGTCCTCGGACAGCGGGTCGATATGTTTTGCCTGGCTCGCACGGTCCTCGCTGCGCAGCTGCGCTAGCGCCGCTTTGTCACCGCGCTTGGCCGCAGCCTCCTTCTCACGCATGCGCTCGGTTCGCTTTTTGGCAAGCGTGGGATCCAAGACACCGGATGCATCGATTTCGGAGAATAACTCCGTCACCTCTTCCGGAGTCAAAGGGTTCTTATCAGCCATAATCTTCCTGTCATATCAATCAGTCGAGCTCGTGCGCACGCGCACCTTCGAACTGCATTCGATAGTAACGGGCATAGGTGCCGCCACGGGCGAGAAGCTCCTCGTGCGTGCCACGTTCCACAACGCGACCATGCTCAACGGTCGCAATCTCATCGGCGTGTTTAATGGTCGAGAGACGGTGGGCGATGATAATCGTGGTGCGGCCGCGCGCCAGCTCTTCGAGTGACTCCTGCACCGCCTCCTCGCTCTCGTTATCCAAAGCACTCGTCGCCTCGTCCAAGATCAGGATCTTGGGGTTCTTGAGAAACACGCGCGCGATGGCGATGCGCTGCTTCTGTCCGCCCGAAAGACGGCTGCCGCGCTCGCCCACGACCGTGTCATAGCCCTGTGGAAGCGACTCGATAAAGGCATCGATGTTGGCACGTCGGGCGGCCTCGGCGATCTCTCCTGCCGTAGCGCCCGGCTTGCCGTAGGCGATGTTCTCGCCAATCGTGCCGTCAAACAGATAGACATCCTGCTGCACCAGGCCGATGGCGCGACGCAGGCTCTGCTGCGTCACATCGCGCACGTCCTGGCCGTCGATGCTAATGGATCCGGCAGCCACGTCATAAAAGCGCGGCAGCAGCGAACAGGTCGTGGACTTGCCACCGCCCGAAGGACCAACCAAAGCGATGGTCTGCCCGGGCTTGATGGACAGGTCCATATGGTCGATAACGGGACGCTCGTCGGCATCGCCCTCGCCCAGCTCAACATCCTCGTAGTTAAAGCACACGTCGTGATACTCCACGGCGCCGGCAGTCACCTGCAGATCCGTAGCGCCCGGCTTGTCCTGGATATCCGGCGCGGTCGAGAGCACCTCGTCCATGCGCTTAAAGCCGGCAATGGCCTTCTGATACGTTTCGGCCGAATTGACGAGTGTCTCGAGCGGCGTGCAGAACAGCGAAATGTAGAGTGCAAACGTCGCCATATCGACCGCCTGCAGCTGACCCTGGGCAACGAGCCAACCACCCAGCAGCACCACGATCACATAGAGCACACCCGAGAGCAGGCCATACGTCGCGGTATAGACGCCCATGGCGTGATACATGTTCTCCTTGGACGAAAGGTAGCGATTGTTGGAGGCGCGGAACTTGAAGCGTTCGGTCTCCTCATTGGCAAAACTCTTGACCACGCGCATGCCCGCCAGCGAATCCTGCAGCTGCGCATTGATGCCGCTGATCTTTTTGCGGTTGTCGCTAAAGACCTCGCGCATGCGCATGTTCTGCCAAAACATGATGACCGCAAACGCCGCCGTCACCACGGCCATGGCGAGCGCCAGCACCGGGGCGATGGTAAAGAGGATCACAAACGAGCCGATAATCTCGGTGCCGCAGATGATGATCCACTCGGGCACGTGGTGCGCCGCCTCGCAGATATCGAACAGGTCGTTGACCACGCGGCTCATCATGTCGCCCGAGCTGTTGCGGTCAAAGTACGCAAAGCTAAAGCGCTCATACTGGTCAAACAGGTCCTCGCGCATCTTGGACTCCATACGCGCGCCCATCACGTGACCCCAATAGCTCACAAAATAGCGGCAGGCGCAGCGGGCGGCATACATCAGCACCAAGCCCACCGCAATCATGCCGAGCGCCTGCATAATGACAGCCTGACCCTGAGTAAAGAGCCCACCGGTCAAATTGCGCAGGATAATGGGGAACGCCAGGTCAATGGCGGCAAGCACCAGAGCGCAAACAGTATCGGCAACAAAAAGCCCCATCTGGGGCTCGTAATACGAGAGAAACCTTTTCAGCATAATCACCTTACGCGGTTTTACCAAACCGCGTTTCGTCTCGACGCTGCAAGTGCTCCATTTGGACAATCTGGCCTTCAATCGTCGGTCGCGTATATCCATACGCTTCCCTCCTCTTTTAGGCCACCTTGTCTCAAATGGAGCACTTTCGCTGACTTACACAAACCTGCGGGATCATCCCCGCTCGTTACAGTTCGGCTCCACCAAGTCGATGCGCGATGCTATCGCAGGCCAAGGCGCCTACGACGGTCTTGGCGTCTTCGATCTTGCCGTCGAGCACGGCGTCGATCAGCTCGTGCAGCGGCACGAGGTCCACGTTGACGAACTCGTCATCATCGGGGTTGGGCGCATCGAACTCGAGCTTGGTGGCCAGGTAGATATGAATGATCTCGTCGCAGAAGCCGCAGGTCGTGACAATCGACGTCAAAAAACGAATGCGGCCGGCCCTAAAGCCCGTCTCCTCGTGCAGCTCGCGCTTGGCGCAATCGAGCGGGTCCTCGCCCGGATCGAGCTTGCCGGCGGGAATCTCAACCGTCACGCGGTCGATAGCGGTGCGGTACTGACGCACCAGCACGATCTTGCCGCTCTCGGTCAGCGCCACAACGGCCGCCGCGCCCGGATGGCGAATGATGTCGCGGGCGCTACGGTGGCCGTTGGGCAGCTCAACCTCAAGACGGTGGACGTCGAGGATCTTGCCCTTCCAGGCGCACTCCTCCGAAAGAATCTTCTCGTGCAGCTCGGCATCGTGCGGGTCGTCATCGCCCAGCACCAGCATCGGCTCGTCGACAACCTCGCCACCCGGCTCGCCCTCGGCGTGTCCGTACGCGCGGCTATCTTCCTCGACGATCTGCGCGTCCACGAGCTCTTCGTTCTTCTCGTCCATCCGTCTCATTCCTCTCGGACTTTAGGCATCCCAGGCGTCGCGGCCACGCAGCGCGCGCAGGCCGATGTCATGACGCAGAGTCTTGCCCTCAAAATCAATCTTCTCGCAGGCCTCGTAGGCAAGGTTGCGAGCGTTCTCGAACGTGTCGCCCAGCGCGGTCACGGCAAGCACGCGGCCGCCGTTGGTCACGAGCTGACCGTCCACCACGGCGGTGCCGGCATGGTACACGGTCACGTTCTCCATGGCCTCGGCATCGGCGATGCCGGTGATGACTTTGCCCTTCTCATAGCTGCCGGGGTAGCCCGCGCTCGTCAGGACAACAGCCACGGCCCACTCGTCGCGCCAGTCGAGCTCAATCTGATCAAGCTCGCAGTTGGCACAGGCGAGCATAACCTCGACCAGGTCGTTCTTGAGGCGCGGCAGCACGACCTGCGTCTCGGGGTCGCCAAAGCGGGCATTGAACTCCAGCACCTTGGGGCCGGCGGGGGTGAGCATAAAGCCACCGTACAGGCAGCCGCGGTAGTCGATGCCCTCGGCAGCAAGCTCGGCAACGGTCTGCTCCATGACCGCCACCATGGTGGCGTGCTCCTCGTCGGTCACGATGGGCACCGGGCTGTAAACGCCCATGCCGCCGGTGTTGGGGCCTTTGTCGCCCTCGAGCGCGCGCTTGTGGTCCTGCGAGGTGGCCATGGGGCGCACGGTCTTGCCGTCGGTAAAGGCCAGCAGCGAGCACTCGGGACCAACAAGCATCTCCTCGATAACCACGGTGTTGCCGGCATCGCCGAAGGTGCCGCCAAAGCACTCGCGCACGGCCTCCTCGGCCTGCTCGAGCTCAGTCGCCACGATAACGCCCTTGCCTGCGGCCAGGCCGTCAGCCTTCACGACCAGCGGGGCACCCTGCTCACGCACATAGGCGAGAGCCGAAGCCTCGTCAGTAAACGAGCCATAGGCGGCCGTCGGAATGCCGGCACGCTCCATGAGCTGCTTGGAGAATAGCTTGGAGCCCTCCATCTGGGCACCCTCGGCACCCGGACCAAAGCAGGGAATACCCGCCGCGCGCACGGCGTCGGCCACGCCCGCCACGAGCGGAGCCTCGGGGCCAATCACCACGAGTCCGCATCCATGGCTCTGGGCAAACGCCGCCACGGCCGCAGGATCGCAATCGTCGAGAACCACGTTCTCGCCGCAGCTCGCGGTGCCGCCGTTACCCGGCGCAATGTAGAGCTTGCCGGCGCGCGGTGATGCTGCGAGCTTAGCTGCCAAAGCGTGCTCGCGGCCGCCGCTGCCCAACAACAGGATGTCGATGGTTTGAGTGTCCGCCTTCAAGGGTGCCTCCTCTATGGATGAATGGCTCGCTCCGCGCGAGCCCTTTGCAAGCAAATATACCCCTCGGCCGCCCGCTTGGGCTGCAAAGGGGTATATCGCAATAACCGAATAGTGCCGATTACTTCCAGAATCGGTTGATGATCTGTTCGCGATCGGCGCCGACGCCAATGAACGTCACGCGGGTGTGTGCCAGATCCTCGATAAACGCCACGTAGTCCTGAGCCTCCTGCGGCAGCTCGTCAAAGCTGCGGCAACCGGTGATATCGCACTTCCAGCCAGGGAGCTCCTCGTAGATGGGCTTGGCCTGCTCAAAGCGCACCTGATGCTCGGGCACGCTCGTGTAACGCTCGCCGTCGACGTCGTAGGCCACGCACACCTTGATGGTGTCGAAGGCCGAAAGCACGTCGAGCTTGGTCAGGGCGATATCGGTGAGACCGTTGACGCGCGAGGCATAGTTGGCAATAGGGCCGTCGAACCAGCCACAACGACGACGGCGACCGGTGGTCACGCCGTACTCATAGCCTTCCTCAGTCAGCGTGTGGCCGGCCTCGGACTCATAGGAAAGCTCGGTGGGCATGGGGCCCGAACCGACGCGGGTGATATAGGCCTTCATGACGCCCAGCACGCGGTCGACATTCTTCATACCGACGCCGGAGCCGGTGATGGCGCCGCCAGCGGTGCAGTTAGAAGACGTCACGTACGGATAGGTGCCGTGGTCGATGTCGAGCAGCGTCGCCTGGGCGCCCTCGAACAGCAGGTCCTTGCCCTCGTCGATCATGTTGTTGAGCAGCAGGCTCGTCTCGGTGATGTAGGGGCGCAGGCGCTCGGCCATGGGCAGGTACTCGTCGCAGATCTGGTCCACGGTGTAGGTGGGCAGGTGGTAGATGAGCTCGAGCTCGGGATTCACGCGGGCAAGAGCGGTCTCCAGCTTGTCGCGGAACAGCGCCTCGTCCAGCATGTCCTGCATGCGCAGGCCGATGCGGGCCATCTTGTCCTGGTAGCACGGACCGATGCCGCGCTTGGTGGTACCGATGTTCTTCTTGCCGAGCTTCTGCTCAAAAGCACCATCCAGATCGATGTGGTACGGCATGATGATGTGCGCGTTGCCACTGATCTTGAGGTTCTTGGTGGTGATGCCGTCGGCCTCGAACATGTCAATCTCCTCAAGGACAACCTTGGGGTTGACGACGCAGCCGTTACCGATCACCGACACATGGTCGGAATACATGATGCCGGAGGGCACCTGGTGCAGGCCGTACTTCTTGCCGTTGACGACGATGGTGTGGCCGGCGTTATTACCGCCCGAATAGCGCACGACGGCATCGAAGTCGCCGGCGACCAGGTCGCAAATCTTACCCTTGCCCTCATCGCCCCACTGGGCACCGACCAAAACGGTTGACGGCATGTTTACTCCTTACATTCATGGACTGTCTACGTGCCACGCCGGCACGCAGAAGCACAAAACATTCCCAGTATACCCGTGCAACGGGCGCCTGTCCTACTCCTCGGTATGCGCCCCATCAAGCTCATAGAACTTGGTGGATGCCGGCAGGAACATCAGGTCGACGTCACCGATCGGGCCCGAACGGTTCTTGGCCACGACGATACGCGTAACGCCCTCGTCGGGTCGATCGTCACGCGAGGCCTCGGCCTCATCGGCGGAGCGGTCCAAGAACATAACAATGTCAGCGTCCTGCTCGATGGAGCCCGATTCACGCAGGTCGGACAGCTGCGGGCGCTTGCCGGTACGGGATTCAACCTGACGCGACAGCTGCGACAGCGCGATCAGCGGAATCTTGAGCTCCTTGGCCATAATCTTCAGACCTCGCGACATCTCGGAGACCTCGACGGTACGGCTCTCGGAGCGACGTCCCGGCGGAGGACTCACCAGCTGCAGGTAGTCCAGGATGATGATGGCCTTCTCCTTGTTGTGGAGCATGCGGCGGCTCTTTGCGCGGATCTCGGTCACCGTGGTGCCGGGCGTATCGTCAATCAGAATGTCGAGCTTAGACAAGGTCTGCGTGGCCTCGTTGATATTGGCCCACTGCTCGGGGCTAATGCGGCCCATGCGAAAGTCACTGATCGAGATCATCGCATAGGCGCAAATCAGACGCTGGGCAATTTCCTTACCCGACATCTCCAGCGAGAAGAAGCCGACGGTATAACCGGCAGCGGCAGCGTTGAGTGCCAGATTCAGGGCGAACGACGTCTTACCCACAGCAGGGCGAGCGCCGATAATGATGAGCTGACCCTCGCGGAAACCCATGAGCATGCGGTCGAGCGACGGGAAACCCGTGGGCACGCCCGCAGCCTGACCACCGGCCTGGCACACTTCCTCGGCCTCGTTATAGGCCTCGACCATAAACTCGGTCAACGTCTTGTAGCTCGACTTGACCTCGCGCGCCGTGACCTTGAGCAACTTGCTCTCGGCCAGCTCCACGACCTCTTTGGTATCGGTGGGAGCGTTATAGGCCAGCGCGTTGATCTCGTTGGTGGCGCCGATCAGCTCACGCAGCATCGAATCGCGGCGAACGATAGCGGCATGGTGCTGCCAGTTGACGAGCGACAGGGTCTGACCCATCAACTCCAAAATGTAGGCCTCGCCGCCCACGGCATCAAGCTTGTTGATGCTTCGCAGGTAATCGATCAGCGAGATGGAGTCGATGGGAATGCGGCTGTTGTACATATCGACCATCGCGGTATAGATGGTCTTATGAATGGGCCGGTAGAAGTCATCGGGCTGCAGCTCGACCTGGGCCTCTTCGACCACCTCGGGCGATAGCAGCATAGCGGCCAGTACATTGGCCTCTGCATCTTGGTTTTGGGGAAGACCCAACTTGGAGCCGCGGTCCTCAACCGTCAGCCCGGTCTCCCTATCGTCATATGCCATGAGCATCCTCATTCATATCGCTTGCGAGCATCCATAGTATCAGCCACGGTCCCAAAACGCGCCGCGCGCCGCCAATCATCACCGAACCAAACGGATGAACGGTCCCGTATATAGGACTTCGACGCAACGTTCACCATGACACTCACTCAGCGCAAAAAACAAAAGGGCGCCCTGGTTTCCCAGAGCGCCCTTCTTAGAACAAGATTGTTGCGTTGCAGCAAATGCTACTCGGCAGCAGCCTCAGTCTCGACCTCGGCGGTCTCGGCCTCGGCGACCTCAGCGGCCTCCTCGACCTCAGCCTCGGCAGCGAGCTCCTCGGCGGTAACGCCGACGAGAACGACAACCTCGGCCTTGATCTCGCGGTACAGCGAGATGGCAACGGTGTGGGCACCGGCAACCTTGATGGGCTTACCGAGCTCGACGCGCTTGCGGTCGATGTCCATACCGAGCTGAGCCTTGATGGCGTCAGCGATCATAGCGGCGGTAACGGAGCCAAAGAGGATGCCCTCGTCGCCGACCTTGACGTCAACGGTGACCGTCTTGCCCTCGAAGGCAGCCTTGGTCTCGTTGGCGGTAGCCAGACGGACGGCCTCGCGCTTGGCGATGTTGTTGCGACGCTCGTCAAGCTGCTTGAGGTTGCCCTTGGTGGCGGCAACAGCGAGCTTCTTGGGGAACAGGAAGTTCTCAGCGTAACCCTGAGCGACCTCTACGACGTCACCCTCGCCGCCCTTGCCCTTGATCTCATCGAGAAGAATAACCTTCATGATGCGTCTCCCTTCTTAGCCGCGGTCGCGGTTGCCACGAGAGGAAACCACGGGGACGGTGTACGGCAGGAGAGCCATCTCGCGGGCGCGCTTGATGGCGTTGGCGATGTCATGCTGATGCTGCGTGCAAGCGCCAGTGACGCGACGGGGCTTAATCTTGCCACGGTCGGTCATGTACTTACGGAGAAGCTGAGTGTCCTTATAGTCGATGAACTCAGTGTTCTCCTTGCAGAACTGGCAGTACTTACGACGCGGCTGACGTGCAGAAAAATCATTAGCCATGTCAAAATACCTTTCGTTTGGCAACTTCGGCGAACCGAAGCCGCCTCTCACTCAAAAATAGGTGAACAACCCTTAGAACGGAATGTCCTCATCGTAGACGTCGACCGCGGGCGGCGTAGCCACCGGTGCGGCAGGACGTGCTGCGGGCGCGGGAGCTGCGGGGGCGTAACCGCCCTGGTCGTAGCCACCCTGGCCACCACGGGAGCTCATAAACTCGATCTCATCGACGATGACCTCAAGCTTGCTCCGGCGCTGGCCGTCGCGCTCCCAAGAGCTGTAGCGCAGCTTGCCCTCGATCGCGACCTTGTTTCCCTTTGCCAGGAAACGGCTCACGGCCTCGGCGCGGGTGCCGAACATGGTGCAGTCGACAAAGTTGGGATAGTCCTCCCACTCGCCAGTCTGCGCGTTGCGGCGACGATCGTTCACGGCGACGCCAAAGGACAGAACCTGGGTTCCGCCGGCGGTGGCGCGCAGCTCGGGATCGCGGGTGAGGTTACCGGTGATGTTCACTCGATTGATGCTCATAACTCACTACTTCCTCTTGGGGCACAAGCCCAGTCCAAAACGACAGTCTTACTCCTGGTCGTCGCGACGGACGATCATGTGGCGGACCACAGCGTCGGTGATGCGCAGGACGCGATCAAGCTCGGCGATCTGGGTAGGATCTGCGTGGAAGTTGATGAGGGTGTAGTCACCATCGGTGAGGTCGTTGATCTCGTAGGCGAGCTTGCGCTTGCCCCACTCGTCAACGGAGTCGACCTTGCCAGCGCCCTCAGCGATCGTGGTATCGATACGCTTCATAACAGCGAGACGAGTCTCGGGGTCGAGCGACGGGTCAACAAAGAACAGCAGTTCATAAGCCTTCATATTGTCACCTCCTCTGGGCAAATGTGGCTTCAGGTCGTGAAGGTGCGCCTGAAGCAGGAAAAGACTCGGTAATAATATCTTTCAACCTCCCAGGCTGCAAGAATATGCAGCTACAACCTCATGACCTCCACATATGTCCATGCTCACACGGCACTTCATGCGCATTCCAACCAAATGCTGACCAAATGCTTGACGGATCTGTGTTCAAGATACGGTGCCGTGGGGACAAGCTGAGCCAAGCCGCAGGTCAGCGGGCACAAGGCTGTGGTCGCAAAATGCATACCAGTGGCCCACAGCACCACCCAAAGATTTTTAAATTCATTGCCAAGTCGCTTATGAATACCCTTTTTTGAACAATTGAGTTGATCAACCACGCTGGTCGGAAGCCGTTTTTTGGCACCTCAAGCCCCACTGCAGCGCCAAGCACGGCCAAGCGTTTTAAAAAATGCCAACTTTTCTGTTTGCACTTTGCGATTCCTCGTGTATACTGACTTTCGCATTTAACGGAGAGTTGTCCGAGTGGCCGAAGGAGCACGATTGGAAATCGTGTAGGCGTCAAAAGCGTCTCCAGGGTTCAAATCCCTGACTCTCCGCCAGTTAATTCCAAAGCAGGCCTTCGAGCCTGCTTTGTTTTTACCCCACGCGGAGGGGTGGCAGAGTGGTTGAATGCGGCGGTCTCGAAAACCGTTTGGCCTGTATAAGGTCACGAGGGTTCGAATCCCTCCTCCTCCGCCATTTTGGTTGAGAAAGCTCCCGAAAACGGGGGCTTTTTTGTTTAGAGTCCCTTACAAGCAAATACGGCGGAGGAGGAGGGATTCGAACCCGCCAGGGCGCGGAGCGTAAAGAAAACGCGCCACTGGCGCGTTTTTAGCGCAGTGCGGTCGGTGCAAGCCGACCGAATAAATTTTGAGCTCCGCTCAAAATTTGGACATCCCTCCTATTCAGCCACGCCCCCATTGCTTTCGATTTCACCTTGAATCTCAAACATGTACGTCACCCTCCAAAACCGACATTTTTCGACATCCTTGAAGGCTGATGTACATGTTTGGTACCCATGACCGTTCCCAGTCCCGACCGTTTACCGAGCAATAGGGTCACCACGCCCGCCAACCATGTACTATGTACGGGCATTGTCTAAACCCGCAACCAAAAGGACCCCATCTTGCCCGTCGTCGCCGCTATGACCGTTACCTCACACGCCACGGATGCCATGGTCGCTATTCCGTTTTGGCTCGAGATGTTCGCTGTTGTCGCGGCATCGATCTCAGGCGTGCTGGTCGCGCGCGAGCACAAGCTCGACTTGGTGGGCGCGGTCGCGCTCGCCGTGGTCTGCGGTCTGGGCGGCGGTCTCTTGCGCGACATGACGCTGCAGGTGGGCAACGTCTACATCCTCAACCAGCCGATGGCGCTCCCGCTTTCCATTGCCACGGCAGCCATCATCTACATTTTCCCGGCAATCGTCGACAAGCCCGAAAAACTCATTCCCCTGCTCGACATCATCTCAGTCGGCATCTACGCCGCCACCGGAGCAGACAAAGCACTGGTCTACGGCTTTGCGCCGGCGGTGTGCATCATGATGGGCTTTTTCACCGCGGTGGGCGGCGGCATGCTGCGCGACAGTTTTATGGGCGTGGTACCGGGCATTTTCCAGCGCACCAACTTCTATGCCATCGCAGCCATCGCCGGCTCGGCGAGCTATGTATGCCTTGTCATGAGCGGTGTCGTCAGCAACATCACCGCGTTGATCGTATGCGTTGCGGTAACCATGGGGCTGCGCTGGCTGTCGCTGCGTTTTGACATCAAAAGCCCCACCGAAGAGGACATCGCGCGCTTTTTGCACCACAAAAAGTAGATTGCGCGGGCTCATCCTTCGAAATGCAACCGAGAGGTTCTTTTAGAGCGCCCACGCGTTGGGTACCCTGTTAGGTGCATATCGAGCATCTGACGAAGGATTCACTATGCCCCACAATCAATTCCCGTCGACCCAACGCCGTAAAGCGTGGGGCCGCATCACCATCCTATTCGCGCTCATCGCTCTGGCGCTCACCGCACTTCCCGCTACGGCTCTTGCCGGCACGGACACCGCAGGCAACGTACTTGCGACCGACAATGACGCCACTCCGTCCGGCGTCGAAGGTGACCTGTACTGGGCAGGTCAGAGCCTCAACCTGGACGACACCTCCATCGACCGCGATATCATCGCTGCGGGCGATACCCTCTCGATCCGCGACTGCACGGTGGGCGGCGCCGTTCGTCTTGCGGCGCGCACCATCGACATTGCCAAGACTACGGTTGATGGCAGCGTCACGGTCGTCGGTCAGCATGTCGTACTCAATTCCGACAGCACCGCCAACTGCTTCTATGCGATAGGCGAGACGGTTGCCCTGCGCGGCTCTACCAAGTCGGCAGCGCTCGCGGGCGACACGGTGACCATCGATGGCACCGTCGAGGGCGATGTCGAGGTTTGGGCCGACAAGCTCATCCTGGGCAAGAACGCCCACATCACCGGCACCGTGAACGCGCACGTCTCCGAGGACCCCGAGCGCGCCACGGGAGCCGAGGTCGGCGCGCTCAAGATCGACCGCACCGAAAACGAAGATACTTCCACCGCCAACGATGTCATCGGCGGCATCGTCGCCGCGGCCCTCTCGACCTGCTTTGTCGCTCTGCTGCTCGAGCTCGTCTTTCCGCGCGCGACCGCCGGCGCCGCCGGCATGCTCCACCAGCGCCCCATGCCCCTGTGGGTGAGCGGTCTTCTGGGCACGATTGCTATCGTCCCCGCCGTCCTACTGCTAATTATCTCTATCGCTGGTCTGTCGCTTGCCGGAGCCCTCATGTGCGGTGTTATTGGCATCGCGCTGGTGTCGAGTGCCTTCGCGGGCTGCGCGATCGCCCGCATGGTCGGACACAGCCAGAACCGCTACGCCATGGCAGTCGCCGGCGGCGTGATCGCAGGCGCGCTTACGGCAATCCCCCTCGTAGGCGGCTTCATCAGCGGCGTGGCCTTTGTCTTTATGCTCGGCTACGTTATCCAGATCATCTGGCGCAACGCCCACCTCAAGTCGCAACAGCCGGCTAATACGCCGGAACTCCCCGCCGCTTAGCCGCCAACCACCACAAAGGGGACAGGCACCTTTGTGGTGGTGCAAAGGGGTCAGGTTACTTTGCACCAACAAACGAGGCGGGGCACCCGATCGCATCGACCGGGTGCCCCGCTTTTTCATGGAGGGTTCTCTAGTAACTTTTTCAAAACCAATGATCATCGGGTCGGTAGGCCTGCGCGTCACTCGCTACGGAGGCAGTACGCCATTGAGCAAGGGGGGACAATTATTTTTCACGGCGACCTCCTCCCCGCTTGATGACGAGCGCGACAACAATAGCCGCCACTCCGATGGCAGCCAAAGCCGCCACCAGCACCAACGCTCTATCTCCCGTCGAGGGCATAAAGCCTCGACTTGCTTCTTTGCTTGGGGTGTTGAGCACCGACAGCTCAATCGAACCCGTCCCGGCATCGGCGGTATCAACCCGTAGGGGGCTTTCGACCGACACGGTCACCTTGGGCTTCGCGGCCGTCACCTGTTTAACGTCCAGGCCCTCGGCCGTAACCGTCACCGTACGTTTGCCTTCAAAGGCGGCGTATCCCTTGGGAGCCGCGGCCTCTTCGACGGTGTAGACACCCGCGTCCACACCGGTCAATTCCACGTGGCCGTCCGCGCCCGTGGTGACGTGCGCGGCGGCATCCGTCGACCACGAGCCGTCAGTCGTTAGAATGCGCCCGCGGTCATCGATGATGCGCAGCTTGGCGCCCGCGAGCGGTTTATCGTCCGAGCTTGAGCGCTTGATCAGACTGAGTCCCCAGGTGTAGGCGCACGCGTCATCGCTCGGCGTGCGGGTGAATCCAGCATCGCCGGACTGGTCGGCGAGGGGAGAGCGCGGATAGCGCAGGTAGACCTCGTTGGGATTGCCCTTCGCGATGCCGTGGTTGCATGCGCTGTTGAGCGGCGCATTGTACACGGCGACCACGCGGGCGCCCGCGGCGAAGGCGTCGGCCCCGCCGAGCGCGGCGATCAGGTCGCCGGTGCGCACGGCGAAGGTCCCGTCCGCCGCTACCTTGGTGGCGCACTGGGCCGTGATGTCGGTCCAGCCCTGCGCGGGCTCGGTGCCGGCGCGCCCGTCCTTGCCGGCCGAGACGGCGTCGAAGCCGCCGTCCGCGCCCGCCGCCGCGTACACGCGCATGCTCGCGGCGACCTTGGAGGGGTCGAGCCCCGCGCTCATGGTGTCGGCGAACCGCACCGTATAGGTGTCGTAGGCGGCAAGGCCCGCCGGGACCGTGGCCGAGAGGCGCCAGTACAGGTCGTCGGCGACCGTGGCGTCGGCGGCCTTCTGCCAGGCGGCGGTGCTGTCCTCCAGCACGTGCTTGGACACCTTGGGGGTCGCCGCCTTGGGCTTGACGGTGACGGCGCTGCCGCCGACCAGGGTCATGATCGGCGCGGTGCCGGCCTCGTTCTGGGCGATGGCGTCGTCTTTGGCGACGATGAGCCAGTAGCCACAGGGTAGCTCGGCCGCCGTGCCCGCGTTAAGGGCCACGGACACGGCGCCTGCTTTGGCAATTGCGCGGGCAAGTTTTGCCGTCAGCGCGGTCGTCATGTGCCCGTCAGCATTAATCCATTCGGCAGCCTCTTGCGCCGTCGATGCCGAGCTATCAAGTCCGGCATCATGAAGCACGGGAAGAACGGCCTGGCAAACGGCATCGTTCGCCCACGTTACATCGGTTGCAACTTTTTGGCCAGCATCGTCATCGTCGACAACGGTCGCCGAAAAGAGCTGGTACGCGTCATACCGCGTCGCGACTGTACCGTCCACCGTAATGGCACCGGTACCTGCCGCGCGGGCCGTCCCGGGTAACATTGCAAGAGAGAGCATGGCAACCGTAACTATCGTCGCGACTGCCAACAAGTGGCGACAAAGCCTACTCACGGCGACCACCTCGATCTTGATCGCGATGGCGGCGAGCATGCATCCATGTCGCAGCAAAACACAGCAGCGATGCACCAGCCAGATACGTCATAGTCAAGCCAGCCCCGCCCGCCTCAGGAAGCGTGGTCGAATATTTGTTGGTAAAGGTCGGCGGATCCTGAGAGCTATCGTTGTAGGTAACTACGGCGTTGAGCTGGTCCGCGCCATTCGTCACCTCAACCGTGACTTTTCGCGGGGTCGTGTCATAGGTGATGTGATCTTTAACATGGTCGACGGCCCCCTTGGGCTCGACCTCGGAAATGGTGTAGGTATAGATTCCCGCCTTGTTGTAGTCGACGTTGAAGGAGACGTTGCCCTCGGCGTCGTTGGTCACCGTCTGGAGCACCTTGTCGTCGCCATCCTTGAGTTCGAACGAGAACTGTCCTTTCTTGAAGGTTCCGCCTTCAAGCACTTTTCTAGCCCGGATTGTCGCGGATCCCCTTAGACGATTGTCATAGACCCAAATCTCGTCCTTTTTGTCATCACCGATGATCTCCGCGCCGCGGACGATGGCCTTCGCCTCAGTTAGCGCAGTTTGATAATCCTCGTTGCTCGCGCTGCCCCTGAGCATGATCCACGTGGACTCGGCCTTGGCGTAGCCAACAGGCGCCTTCGACTCCACAAGCTGGTAGAGCTCGCAATTGGTCATCGCCTTCTTTTCTTCGCCAAACGAGATCCTACCGTTGTCGTCGGTCGTGGCGGTTTCAAACTCAGTCCTTGCATTCTCGATACCCGCCGTTGCAACCTGGTCCATATTCACGCTGTAGAGCGTGAACTCCGCCCCTTTGAGCGTCGCTCCAACCTGCTGCGCATCGTACTTGGTCATCGTGATGCCGTAACCATTGCCGCCCGCACTGGCAGAAGCGTTCTGGATGGTCCATATTTGCTCGTCAATCGCCGTGCCTTCCGTCACACCCGTAAGCTTGGCGGTATTGGAAAGAGACACCTCTTCACCGGGGTTTCCGGTCGGGATAACCTCGTACTCGACCTTGAGGTATTTCTCGTCGGGCACCTCAAGAGTCAATTTCGTACGCGAGCCAGATTCATCCTTGACTTGCTCCATCTTCGACGAATGGTCCTTATCAACCAGCGGTGACCAGGCACCATTCACCCGCTCATAGACCTTAAGCGTCGACGGCACCAGCGTGCACTTGGCATCCATGGTATCGACGAGCTCAAGGAAGTCGGTGCCATTCTTAAGGGCAACGCCAGACTCGTTAACAAGAATGGTGTACTTAATACGGTTGCTATTACCGACCTGCTCACCGGTCTTTTTGATGACGTTGTTCTTGATGGTGACGGTGCCGCTACCGGTATCGAATTTCTTGTCTCCCGACTCGGCGCTTGCCGAGTTGGTGAACTTCACCTTATTCTTAGAGACATCGAGCTCGCTGCGCTTGACCGCCGTCTGATACGTAAGTTTGGCGTAACCGGCGTAGTCGCCGAGTTCCGTCGTGGGAATGGAGAAAGTGACCGTGTTGCCCCTGCTGCTAACGTTGCCGGCGGCAAGCGTCTGACTCTTAACGACCTCCTCGGCCTCGCCTCCGCGCCCAAGCCCCGTATGTTGATCGTAGGGATTCTGCACGAGCGTGAACTTTGCGGAATTCGCGACATAGCTCATACCGTTCGGAAGGGTGTCGACGATATTCAGCGGTTTCCCGCCCAGCTTTCCAGCTCCAAAGTATTCGAACTCGCCATTTGCGCCCTTATTACCCTTTTGGCGGTTTGCATACACCGTCCAGTCGACGATCCAGGCGCCCTTCTCATCCGAGCCGTCAACGGTATGCCAATCGAAGTTCTCAACCCAAGACACCTTCGACTCCGCTTCCGGCTTCTCGACCGCGGGCTTCGTTTCTCGGTTGACAACGTACTTGACGGGTTCGGTGAACGGCCACCGTAATTTCAGGCCCGGCGCGCTGACCGACGCAAAGTTTGAGTACCAGCCCGACAGCGCTTCTGATGTGGTGTCGTAGGTGATAACAGCGTAGTCCTCTTTCTCGAGGGCGTCTTTCACTTTGTTGGTAACGATGATTTTGAGGTCGTAGTTTTTCTTTGTTTCATTACCCAGAAAGCTAGCCGTTGGATTCCAGTCGGCACCCCGTTCCAGCACGGTATCGCCGATTTTAATGGTAATGGAGTTTTCGTCGACACCAAGTTTCTGCGACCATGCCGACTGAAACGTGTCCTTCACCGTCACCTCGCCTGGATGGACCGCATTGACGATCGCCTTCAGCGCGACCTTCGTCTCCCATGTCGCCCTGCCCGTCGTCGCCGCCTCATTGGATCTCACGAGCCTCTTGGTGATCGGCACAACACCCGTCAGCTGCGGCGTGAAACTGCCTTCATCGGTACCGGAAACGGAGTCCCCCCCCGCTCGATGGTCGCATCGTTGCGCACGGTGTCGTACGAGCTCGCGTCTTTCATCTTGGTGTGATAGACGATGCGGTAGGTGGCGTACTTGTCTGCAAGATTGGTCCGGAACGTGTAGGTGAACGAGTTCTGCGACGGACCGAGCGTGCGAGTCTCAAGAACCTCCGACCCCGAGCTGCCCTTGTATACCGTGTAGCTCCCTATATAGGCCTGCTTAGCGTCAAGCGTATCGGTAAACGTGTAGCCGCTCATATCGGCCTTGAGCTCGCCTTGGTTGAGTGTGACAGTCCACGTGATGTCGGACGGCGTGCCCGAGCCGTTGGACTTGTTGATCATGTCGTAGCGAAACTTGCTGGGAACACCAGTCGCAGAGTCGCTCTGGCGATCGCTCGAGCCGCCCCACTCCCACGCCGCCGTGTTCTTGGATGCTTCTTGGTCGTTTATCCACTCGCCGTTGCTTGCTGAAACGCCGCTCTTTAGCTTCGTCTCATAGACGACCGTGTGCTCCCCCTGGGTGAGGTAGCCCAGATTATCGAGGGTCGCGGTCTGGCCGCCGAACGTCGGCTGCGGGTCGAGCTTCTCGCCATCGAGTGTGAAGCTGCCGTCCACAAACTCGAAGTTGTCGCCCAGGCTGTCAGTGAACTTAACGTTCGTGGCGTACGACTCGACGGTAAGCTTGACGGTCCACGTAACTTTGGCCACGCCGTCGGCACCCTGGGAGAAGGCTCCTGACTTCTCCCCCGTGACGGCGCCATCCTTAGTTGGAATATCGATTGATCCCGCACCGGGAAACTCGATGGATGCTCTGCCGTCGGACCCGGCGTTCTTATTTGCCAGCTCAAATGAAAAATTTGCTCCAACTGAAATTTCTGCGGGGTTTTCATCAAGCCAGCTCTTATCAAACGTAAAGATGACCTTATTACCCTTGATCTCCCACGTACCAGCCTTTTCAGCAGTAGCCTCCGGACCCTCCATGAGGTCGCCACCGGCGTTATTGTCAACGACTATGGTATCGGGGAGCTCGTAGACAGCGATGTAGTTCTGAGGCGTAGGCGCCTTACCACTTATGAACCGTGCCGAGAAAGCTCCATAGAGCGTCGAAGTGGACGTTACAGGATCCCTGAGCTCTTGAGTATGGTTCTCGTCGGCATACAGCCCAACCGTAATGTCCGCCGTCTTATCATCAATCACAATCGGCGTCGGCGTCGTCACGTCCTCGGCGCGCACGGGAGCTGCGCCGTGAAAAACTGCGGCGGTGAGGCTAATTAAAATAAAGACCAGGGCCGCCATACCCAGCGACCGTGAGCGGTGTGCGTCCATAGTTGTCCCCTAATTCCTATAACACAGTGTGGAATACGGCGAATCGTCGGATCGAACACAAACCCCAACATCAACGAGAACCTACCTAGCGCATTGCAAGAACCCACCGGGGAGCAACTTCTAAGACGGTTCGTCTATGCCACAATGCATAAAATACAATATAGATACCAGTTATGTAAACCGCAGGTAAAGAGGTCTTTTAATTTAATACCAGTTGATATTTACCTGTTAACGGTTTTGCATTAAAGCGGTTGTATTTCAATGATTCGTGTATATGTTTAAACAACTTAACTTTGCCTGAAAAGCCGCTCGGGGGGATAGCCTCCTCCACCGTGGTGCAGACCAGCTCAATCCCCGTGCACAAAAAGGGCGTCGACCATCGCGGTC
>NZ_QSCW01000010.1:20830-52287 GCF_003463445.1 Collinsella sp. OF02-10 | reverse complement strand
CGACCATCGCGGTCGACGCCCTTTCTTATTGGCGGTTATAAGCCCCAGCGCTTATTTGTTGACCTGGCCGGCGCGGACGGCAGCCTTCTTGCGGTCGGTGGCGTTGAGCAGACGCTTGCGCAGGCGAATGTTCTTAGGAGTGATCTCGACCAGCTCGTCGTCGGCGATGTACTCCAGCGCCTCCTCCAGCGAGAAGGTGCGGGGCGGCACCAGCTGAACGGAGATATCGGAGGTCGAGGAACGCTGGTTGCCCAGGTTCTTGGTACGGGCGATGTTGACGACCATGTCGCCGGCCTTGCTGCGCTCGCCCACGATCATGCCCTCGTAGCACTCGGTGCCCGGCTCAACAAACAGCTGGCCGCGCTCCTGCAGCGTGCCCAGGGCGTAGGCAACGGCCTTCTCGGTGGTCATGGAGATCATGGCGCCGTTCTGACGGTTGCCGATCTCGCCGGCGTAGGGACCATACTCCAGGAAGGTGTGGTAGAACACGCCCTCGCCGTGGGTGACGTTCATGATGCGGTTCTTAAGACCCATGATGCCGCGGGTCGGGATCTTAAACTCAAGGTGCGTCACGATGCCCGAGGTATCCATGCTCGTCATGATGCCGCCGGAGGTACCGAAGACCTCAACGACCTTGCCCGAGTACTCGTCCGGGCACTCGACGACGGCCTGCTCGACGGGCTCCATCTTGTTGCCGTTCTCGTCCTTCTTAAACAGAACGCGAGGACGGCCAACCTGGAACTCAAAGCCCTCGCGACGCATGGACTCCATCAGAACGGACAGGTGCAGGATGCCGCGACCCGAGACCTCGACGCCGCTCTTGTCCTCGAGCTCCTCGATCTTCATGGTTACGTTGTTCTCGGCCTCGTTGAACAGGCGCTCCTTGAGCTGACGGGCGCCCACGATGTCGCCGTCGCGACCGACGAGCGGGGAGGTCGAAGCCTCAAAGACGATGGACAGGGTCGGCGGGTCGATCTCGATGGGCTCGAGCTCGACGGGGTTCTCGGGATCGGTGTAGACATCGCCGATATCGGTGCGGTCGATGCCCACGACGGCAGCGATGTCGCCGGCGCCGACTTCCTGGCACTCGGTGCGGCCCAGGTAGTCGAAGGTAAAGAGCTGTTTGACGGTAGCGGTGGCGCTGGAGCCGTCGTTCTTGACAACCAGGATCTGGTCGCCCTGGTGGATGGTGCCGGAGTACACGCGGCCGATGCCGATACGGCCGACGAAGTTGGAGTGGTCGATGGTCACGCACTGCATGGCGAGCGGGGCGTTCTCGTCAACCTCGGGTGCGGGCATGTCGTCGATGATCATGTCGAGCAGCGGGTACATGTCCATGTTGCCGTCGTTGGGGTCAAGGCGGGCAAAGCCATTCATGGCGCTGGCGTAGACCACGTGCTCCATGGCGAACTCGAGCTGGTCGTCGGTGGCACCCAAGTCGGCCATGAGGTCCAGGCAGTCGTTGTAGGCCTTCTCGGGGTTGGCGCCCGGACGATCGATCTTGTTGATGACGATCATGATCTTAAGGCCGGTATCGATAGCGTGACGCAGCACGAAGCGGGTCTGGGGCATGGGACCCTCAAAAGCGTCGACCAGCAACAGGGCGCCGTCGGCCATACGCAGCACGCGCTCGACCTCGCCGCCGAAGTCGGCGTGGCCCGGGGTGTCGATGACGTTGATCTTAACGTCCTTGTACTCGATAGAGATGTTCTTGGCGAGAATCGTAATGCCGCGCTCGCGCTCCTGGTCGTTAGAGTCCAGGACGCGGTCCTCGACCTGCTGGTTGGCACGGAAGGCGTCCGTGGCACGCAGGAGCTTGTCGACCATCGTCGTCTTGCCGTGGTCGACGTGGGCGATGATGGCGATGTTCCTCAGATTGTCTACGCGCATGTAGTTCCCCTATCTTCTATCCATATACAAACGGCACGCGTATGCGACCCGCCCAGCGATACAACGCTCAGCGGGAATATTGAGCCTTTTACCGAAAACTCGTTTATTTTAGCGATTTTAGATAAGAGGGGTTTCCTCACCTGCAGGTTCAGGGTCGCTCCACATAAAACCATCGCCGGCACCCATGCCCTCATACAGCACGTATGCCGAAAAACCGCTCTCGAGCGTGGTTTCGAAGAAGCTCACGAGCAGAGCATCGTGATAGCCGCCGTCAATCTCGACGCAGCCGGTGTAGCCGATGGCATAGCGGGCGATACGGCCCAGGCCCTCGTCCTTAAGACCCATCTTGTGCTCGGAGATAAAGTTGGTGGCAGCCTCCAGGCATGCCTCCTCGCCATCTTCGTCGAGTGCGGCCAGATAACGGTTGGAAGCGGCGTCCTCAATTGCCACAACCACGCCCGGGTTCTCGCCCGCGGCCAGGTCGTCCAAGAAGGCGCCAATCAGATCGCACACCATGGCGTCGAGCTCGGCGGAGACGTTACCGGCGTCCTGCATATCCTGTGCCATCTTTAGACCTTCCCATCGAATCCGGCGTCGTTACAGTTCTTGTGCCTCAGCAGCGATCTTGGCGGCAGCGTCGCGGGCGTGCATCATATCCACCGCACGCTTGTCGAGCACCTTGATCTGACTGGTCAGCATTACCGCGTCGACCACGCCCCAGATCACCAGGCCCGTAGAGATCGAAAACCCAAGCGCACCAACTGTACCACGAAGGCGCGAGCAGATTGCCGCGACAAGGGCGGAGATGACAACCATCTTGATAAACGAGCCGCGGCGCTCGCGAAGCGTACGGGCCTGTGTCACATAGGCGAGGCGGGCCGCCTCGGATGCTTCCGAGCGCATCTGGGCTTCACGCGCGATGGCGGCCGCCTCAGCCGACATGCCGCCGGCCATCAGCGAACGCTCCGCAACCTGGACGCCCCGCATTTAGAAGTCATCGGGGGAGAGCGTATGGACGAACTCGTCGAACTTCTCGAACTCCTGCTCGTCGTCGACTTCCTCGGCATGGGCAGAAACGGTGCCCAGGCGATTCATGATGTCGTCCTCCACAAACATGGGAGCATTGCTGCGCACGGCAAGGGCGATGGCATCGCTGGGGCGGGCATCGATCTTGCGCTCGTCACCATCGGCCAGTACGACAATCGTCGCGTAAAACACCGGCGGCTCGGCGCGAACTATCTCGATGCGCTCGAGTTTGGCGCCCAAGGCGTCAACGGTATCGAGCAACAGGTCATGGGTAATCGGGCGCTCGGCGCGACCGCTATCGATGCCGCGGCTGATGGCAGCAGCTTCAAACGAACCAGTCTGAATGGAAAGGGAACGCAGCGGCGCGGGCGAGTCCGATTTGCTGCAGCGCTCGCGAAGCACGATAAGCGATGGCACGGGACCGGCGGCCATGACGATGGTCTCTATGTCGACACGAACCATGGAACACCTCCGGTACGTAGCGGTTAACACGCGGCAGCCCGCCGCATTGAATAGCTATACTACCCAAACTTTCGCACAGCACACAAAATCAAAGTAGTCTTTTTGGGACGGGGCTCTTTTGACTACTCCAGCAGGTAAGAAAAAAGCCCCGAGGAAACCCTCGAGGCTCTTCACAGTTTTGATGGTGGACCTGACAAGATTCGAACTTGTGACCTCCCGGTTATCAGCCGGACGCTCTAACCAACTGAGCTACAGGTCCATCATGGTGGAGGTTAGGGGGATCGAACCCCTGACCTCAGGCTTGCAAAGCCCGCGCTCTCCCAGCTGAGCTAAACCCCCACGGAGACAGTAATAAACACCCCAGCGGCGACTCGGCTCTCGCTGGGGTGTTTATTGCGAAAGAAAGTGGTGGACCTGACAAGATTCGAACTTGTGACCTCCCGGTTATCAGCCGGACGCTCTAACCAACTGAGCTACAGGTCCATCGCGCAAGGGATATATTAGACGAGTCGTTACGCGCGCGTCAACAACTTTTTTGAAAATCTTTGGGAGGGATGGTCGCTGGGCCGGCGAGATGGTTTTGGTTTGCTGCTCGGACAGTCCTGCGCAAGACGAAGGCCACATTAAGTGGCCTTCTTTGCGTGCGGAACTCGCGACAAACCAAAACCATCTCGCCGGCCCAGCGACCATGGGATCCCAAGGTTTTCAAAAAAGCGGTCGGCGCGCAGTGCGCCGACCGCCGATATAAGGGGTCTGATGATTTTTACCAGCTAGGGCCTCTTACTCGTCTAGGAGATCCTCTGGCATGTCGTTGCCGTCGCCTAGATCGACAGGGGCTTCTTCGGGGGCAGAGCCGTCTTCCGTGGCTTCGCCTTCGGGCTTCTCTTTGGCTGCTGTCATGCGGGCTACGGCGCATACGCGGTCGTTATCGTCGACGGTCATCATCTTGACGCCCTGGGTGGCGCGGCCGGTCTGGCTGATCTCGTCGGTCTTGACACGAATGACCGTCGCGCCCTCTGTCACGATGAACAGCTCGTGCTGCGGGCCCACCGTCTTCATGGCCGCGAGGTTACCCTTACGCTCGGTCATTTGGATGGTGTAGACACCCTGGCCGCCGCGATTCTGCTCCGGGTAGTCCGCAACCGGCGTGCGCTTGCCGTAGCCGCGCTCGGTGATGACGAACAGATCGCCGTTGCCGTTAGTGACTTCCATGCCCAGAACGCTCACGCCGTCCTTCATACCGATACCGCGAACGCCGCTGGTATCGCGGCCGGTGGCGCGCACCTGCTCCTCGGAGAACATGATCGCCTTGCCCGCGGTGGTGGCCAGGATAATCTTGTCGCCCTCGCACACGCGGCGCACGTTCAGCAGCGCGTCGTCGTCACGCAGGTTGATAGCGATCAGGCCATCACGGCGGCTGCGGTCATATGCGCTCATCACGGTCTTCTTGACCATGCCACTCTTGGTGGCAAACATCAGGTACTCGTCGGCCGGGAACTCGCGGCAGCTGATGACGCTCGCGATCTTCTCGCCCTCCTCGAAAGGCAGCAGGTTGACGATCGCGGTACCGCGCGCCTGGCGCGTACCCACCGGCAGCTCGTGCACCTTCAGACGATAGACCTTGCCCTTGCTCGAGAAGAACAGCACGTACTCGTGCGTGGACGCGATGAACATCTCATCGATGACATCGTCCTCTTTGAGGTTGACGCCCGACACGCCCTTGCCACCGCGCTTCTGGGCACGGTAGGCGGCCACCGGAATGCGCTTGACATAGCCGGTGTGGGTGATGGTCACGACCATATCCTCGTCGGCGATGAGGTCCTCGACATCCAGGTCCTTCTCAACCTGGCTGATCTCGGTGCGGCGCTTGTCGCCGAACTTCTTGGAGATCTCGCGCATCTCTTCCTTGATGACGCCCAGGATCTTCTCCTCATGCGCCAGCAGGTCCTCGTAGTAGGCGATGGCGCGGCGCAGGCCGTCCAACTCTTCCTGGATCTTGTCGCGCTCCAGGCCGGTCAGGCGGCGCAGCTTCATCTCGAGGATGGCCGTGGTCTGCTCGGGCGTAAAGCCAAAGCGCTCGATCAAGCGGCTGCTGGCCTCGGAGTCGGTCTGCGAGGAGCGGATGATGCTAATGACCTCGTCGATATGGTCGAGAGCCATCAAGTAGCCCTCAAGGATATGCGCGCGGGCCTGGGCCTTCTTAAGGTCGAAGCGGGTGCGGCGGGTGACGACGTCGACCTGGTGGTCGATGTAGTGCTGCAGCATCTCGCGCAGGCTCAGGCATTTGGGAACGCCGTTGACGAGCGCCAGGTTGTTGGCGCCGAAGGTCGTCTGCAGCGAGGTGTACTTATACAGGTTGTTGAGCACGACCTGCGGAATGACGCCCTTCTTGAGCTCGATGACCAGACGGATGCCCTTCTGGTTGGACTCATCGCGCATGTCCGAGATGCCCTCGATGCGCTTGTCGTTGACGAGCTGGGCGATCTTCTCCTGCAGGGTGCCTTTGTTGACCATGTAGGGAATCTCGGTAAAGACCAGGCGGCTGCGGCCGGTCTTGGTGGACTCCACGTGTGCCTTGGCACGCACGGTAATGGAGCCGCGGCCGGTCTCGTAGCTCTGCTTAATGCCGGCGCTGCCCATGATGATGGCGCCGGTGGGGAAGTCCGGACCGGGCATGATCTGCATGAGCTCGTCGACGGTGGCGTCGGGGTTGTCGATCAGGTAGCAGGTGGCCTCGATCGCCTCGGTGAGGTTATGCGGGGCGATGTTGGTGGCCATGCCGACGGCGATGCCCTGGCTGCCGTTGACCAGCAGGTTGGGGAAGCGCGCAGGCAGCGCCACGGGCTCGGCGAGCGATTCGTCGTAGTTGGGCTGCCAGTCGACGGTATCCTTCTGCAAGTCACGCAGCAGTTCCATGGCGGGCTTGGCCAGGCGGCTCTCGGTGTAACGCATGGCCGCCGCGCCGTCGCCGTCGATGTTACCGAAGTTGCCGTGACCGTCGATGAGCGGCGTGCGCATGGAGAACCACTGCGCCAGGCGAACCATGGCCTCGTAGACCGCGAAGTCACCGTGCGGATGGTACTTACCGATAACTTCGCCGACCGTCCAAGCGGACTTCTTGTGCGGGCGGTTGGGGTAGATGCCGCTCTCGTTCATCGCGTACAGGATGCGGCGGTGCACCGGCTTTAAGCCGTCGCGCACGTCCGGCAGGGCGCGCGCCGTGATGACCGACATCGAATACTCGATGAATGACTGCTTCATCTCGCGGCCAAACTCCGAAATCTGGAGCTGGCCGCCGTTTATATCCTCGCCGGCCGAGGCGCCACGATCGACTTCGCCAAAGCTCTCCTCGAGCTCACCGTCGTCGTCCTCTTCCTCGTCATCATCGGCATCGGGGTTATAGGCGTCAGGATCGCCGTCCTCGCCCTGCTCAGCACGGGCAAGCAGGCGCTTCAGATCGTCGGGCATGCCGGCATCGCCGGCCTCGCCCATACCCTCGTTATTGTTGATATCGTCTGCCACGTTACCTCCTCATGGTTTGCGTGGTCCATTAATCATCCTGCCACGGAGACGGCTTTTCCAGGTGCCGCAGATTCGCTCGAAAGAGGAGGGAAGCGTACTTGGGTACGCGACCGACGATTGAGGACGAAGGTGCGGTGGCTGGGAAAGCCGAACAGGTTAGGCGTCTAAGAAGCGCGCGTCGTGCGCGTGTTTTTCAATGTACTCGCGGCGATAGCCGACCTCGGAACCCATCAGCTCGCGCACGGCGCGGTCCGCCACCACGGCATCCTCGATCGACACGCGCTGCAGGATGCGGGTCTTGGGATCCATCGTCGTCGAGGCAAGCTGCTTGGGGTCCATCTCGCCCAGGCCCTTGTAGCGCTGGACGGTATAGCCCTTGCGCTTCTTGGTGATCTTGCCGTCCTTGGCCTTGCCGTCCTCGTCGTTGTCGTCGGGGTTCAGGCCCAGACTCTGGATGGTGTCGCGCAGGATCTCGTCTTCGGGCTGGCGGCCGTTGGGATACACGTAGTGGATCTTGTTGCGCACCTTAATGCCAAAGATGGGCGGGCAGGCAACATAGACGTAGCCGGCATCGATCAGCGGACGCATGTACTTGTAGAAGAACGTCAGCAGCAGGATGCGGATATGCGCACCGTCGACGTCTGCATCGGTCATGATGATGATCTTGTGGTAGCGCGCCTTGGTGATATCGAAGTCGCCGCCGTCGCCGGCACTCGTCGTGACGCCGCAGCCGATCGCGGTAATCAGCGACTGGATGGTGTCACTCGAGAACGCGCGATGGTCACCAACGCGTTCGACGTTCAGAATCTTGCCACGCAGGGGCAGAATCGCCTGGATGTCTCGGCGACGGCCGTCCTTGGCCGAACCGCCTGCCGAGTCGCCCTCTACGATGAAGAGCTCGGTCAGCTCGGCATCGCGCACTGAGCAGTCAGCGAGCTTACCGGGCAGGGACGCCGTCTCGAGCAGGCTCTTGCGGCGGGTCGCCTCGCGCGCCTTGCGGGCGGCGTTGCGCGCCTTGCAGGCCTGTTGCGCCTTCTTGACGATCTCGCGGGCGGGCTTGGGATGCTCCTCCAAGTAATCGGCGAGGCCGTCGGTCACGATCTTGAGCGTGAGCGCGCGCATATAGGAGCTACCGAGCTTGGCCTTGGTCTGCCCCTCAAACTGCGGATCGGGCAGCTTGACCGAGATAACGGCCGAAAGGCCCTCGCGCACATCGTCGCCGGTCAGGTTGGCGTCTTTTTCCTTGAGCAGGTTCTGTTTGCGCGCGTAGTCGTTGATCACGCGGGTGAGCGCGGTGCGGAAGCCCTCAAGGTGCATGCCGCCCTCGGGAGTGTAGATGTCGTTGGCAAACGACATGACGTTCTCGCCGTAGCCGCTATTCCACTGCAGGGAAACCTCGACCTCGCCCATCTTGGCCACGGGAGCGTCCGGGTCCGATTTGCCCTCGATGTAGATGGGCTCCTTAAAGGCCTCGGGGACATCCTTGCCCTCGTTGAGGAACTTGACGAAGTCGATGATGCCGCCCTCGTAGCAAAACTCCTCCACGTGGGGAGTCGCCTCGCGCTCGTCGGTCAGCACGATCTTGAGGTTCTTATTGAGGAACGCTGTCTCCTGCAGACGGTTGTGCAGCGTATCGAAATCGTAGATGCAGGTCTCGAAGATCTCGTCGTCGGGCCAGAAGGTGACGGTGGTGCCCGTCGAATCCGAGGTGCCCACGACCTCCATCTTCTTGACGGTCTTGCCGCGCGAGAACTCCATCTCGTAGGTGTTGCCATCGCGACGAACCTGAACGACCACGCGCTTGGACAGTGCGTTGACGACGGAGATGCCTACGCCGTGCAGGCCGCCCGAGACCTTATAGGCCGAGTTATCGAACTTACCGCCGGCGTGCAAGATCGTCATAACGACCTCGAGCGTCGGGATCTTTTTAACAGGGTGCTCGTCGACGGGGATGCCGCGCCCGTTGTCGACGACCGTGATGGAGTTGTCGGCGTGGACCGTCACCTGGATCTCGGTGCAGAAACCGGCCATGGCCTCGTCGACGGAGTTGTCAACGATCTCCCACACCAGGTGATGCAGACCGCTGGCGCTCGTCGAGCCGATATACATGCCCGGGCGCTTACGAACGGCCTCGAGACCTTCGAGAATCTTAATCTCGCCGCCATCGTAATCGTTTTCGTTTGCCACACGTCCTCCTTCAGTCAAGAAAATGTGTACAGCCTTACTAGTTTATCGTAAAAAAATACCCTCGGGACCGAGGGTATTTGGCTCTACAAGGCCACCAGATGCGATTTAAGGCTCTTTTTTGCTTTGCACGCCCTTGGCCCACTCGGCACTGGCTCTCATGGCATTCTCGAGGGCCTCGCGCAGTTTTTGGTCTTCGATGGGCGCCACCTGGCGCTCGATCTCGGTGCACTCGGCCTCACTTAGGTCGGCGTGCGGGGCCGGCGGGCGCTCGGTCGTCGCCGGGCGCAGGCGCTCCTTGGCGGCGGGCGGCGTGTGACCGGGCGCGGTGGTTTTGAACACCAGGCCGTCCACATGCGCACCGGCGCGCTCCATGCGCGCACGGATGATCTCGCGCAACAACGTCATTTCCTGCGTCCACGAGGGCGAGTCGAGATACACCAGCAGCTCATTGGACTCGGGCAGGTAGCGCAGCCCCGTCACATGCCGTCCCTCGCGCGTGCCCGAGCACACCGCGTTCCATGCGCGATAGACCGCGCGCGACTCCTCGGCGGCCTCCATCTGCGCACGGCGCTTAGGCGTTGCAGCCGCCAGGATGCGCTGGCGCTCTGCGTTCAAAAATCCACTGAAGGCGACTGTCTCGCTCTCGCGCTCGTAATTAGCACGTCTCACCCATGCTCACCACCTTGGCTCGATCAAGCAGGTCATCGGTAAAGTACCCCAGGTTGGTCGTAGTTATGACCGTCTGGATATCATCGCCGATCAGCCGCAGGAAAGCGCCGCGACGCTCGCCGTCGAGCTCGCTCATCACGTCGTCCAAAAGCAGCAGCGGGGCGGTGCCCAGGACATCGCGAGCCACGGCCACCTCGGCCACCTTCCAGGACAGCACCAGCGTGCGCTGCTGTCCTTGGCTGGCAAATGAACGGGCGGAGCGACCAGCCACGGTGAACTCGATCTCGTCGCGATGCGGTCCCACCAACGTCACGCCGCGGCGAATTTCCTCGTCGGCATGCTCGTCAAGGGCAGCCAGCATGCGCTCGTACGCCCAACCCTTCAGCTCTTCGCGATCCTCGACCTGGGGCAAATCCCCCAGCGTGGACGCATAGGTCACGTTGGCAGCCTCGCCGGACGCCACTTGCCCGTAGGCAGTGTGCACATGGCCCGCCAGCCGGTCGAGTAGGGCCAACCGGTGCACGAGCAGGGCCGAGCCCGCGCGAGCAATCGAATCGTTCCACGCGCCGAGCATCTCGCGACAGCACCAGGTCTCCTTGAGCAGGGCGTTACGCTGGGTCACGCAGCGCCCATAGGTGCTCGCAAGATCGGCATAACGCGCGCTCAGCTGCATGCCAAAGTCATCGAGGGCGGCGCGGCGCACACTGGCGCCTCGCTTAACCATGTCCAGATGGTCGGGGCAAAACAGCACGCTCGGCAGAATCCCGCGCACACCGGCGGCAGAGCATCTCTTGCCGTTGCGACTAAACGAGCGCTTACCGTCCTCCGCGCTCAATCCCATATCAAGCACGCGGCCGTCGCCCTCGAGCCTCAGCTCGATCTTGCACGAGCCCACGCCGTCATGGACGAGCTCGGCTGCGGTCGGATGCCTAAACGAGGCGCCGCTCGTCAGCAGCTGCAGCGCCTCTATGAGATTGGTCTTTCCCGCCGCGTTGGGTCCCGCAAGTATCGTCACGCCCTCGTCCAGGGCAAGGCGATAGCTATCGAAGCTGCGGTAGTGCGCGACGGAAAGATCGCGGGCGAACATGGTCATGGCGCAGCGCTAGATGCGGACCGGCATGACCAGGTACAGGTAGTTGATCTTGTCGTAGGACTTGAAGATGCCCGCCTGCGAGTAGCTCTTGAGCTCCAGCGTGATCTCCTTCTCCTTGGACAGGGCATTGAGGCAGCCGAAGATGTAGTGGTAGTTGAAGGCGATGGTACCCGACTCGCCCTCAGCCTCGACATCGATCGTCTCCTGCGCAAGGTCCTGGTCATTGGAAATGGAGGACAGGCCCATCTGCCCGTTCTCGACATCGATCTCGAACTTGACGGCGGGGTTGGCGCTCGCGATAACGGCCACGCGCTTGAGGGCGGCGTTAAAGGCGGCGACATCGATCTTGACGCTCGTCACGCACGAATCGGGGATGAGCTGCTTGTAGTTGGGGTACACGCCCTCGATGCGACGCGACACGTAGGTGGTGTTGCCGGCCTCGAAGACGACCTGGGTGTCGGTAGCCCCGATCATGATGGTCGCCTGGCTGGCCATGATGTTCAGCGCGTCGTTAAAGGCGTCAGCCGGAACGTTGAGCTCAAAGGAGCCCTCGAGGGTCGAGGTCTCGACCTGCGTATCGCACACAGCCAAGCGGAAGGAATCGGTCGCCACCAGGCGTACGGTGTTGTTCTCGACCTTCATGTGCACGCCGCCCAGGATGGGGCGAGCCTTGTCGGTCGAGGTGACGCGCCACACGCGGCCGACCATTTCGGACAAGACATCGGTCGGCAGCTCCACGGCACTCTCGATGGCATAGGCCGGAAACTCGGGGAAGTCATTGGCATCGAGCGTGTTCAGCCTAAAAGAGCTCTTCTCGCAACCAATCAGCACCTGGCGCTCGGACAGCTCAAAGGTGACCGGGGCATCGGGGAGGGTCTTGGTGATATTGGAGAGCATCTTACAGGGGATAACCATCTCGCCCTCTTCTTCGACATGCGCCGCGATGCGATGACGGATCGAGATAGTGTAGTTAGAGGTCTGGAATTCCAAGATGCCGTCTTGGGCCTTAACGAGCACGCCCGACAGGATGGGAAGGGTGGATGCCGAAGCGACACCCTTCATAACGACGCCGATGGCTTGTGTAAGCGAGCTCTGGCTGACGGTGAACTTCATCTTTTAATACCTTTCTATAGATATAAATATCTTAATAATAGTAATAGCACTGACGAAACTGTTGATTGCTCCCAAAGACGCAGGTCAGACCAAGAAAGAGAATCGACAGCAACCTGTGTGCAACAGGGGTGGTTTTCCACGTTCAAAACCTGCGCAAAACTTTTCATCACCGCGGGTTGGGTTTTAGACACCTTATGCCCGTGGTTTCGACAAGTTTTCAACAGGTGTCTCTATTTCCCTACGAGCGCAGTGTAATTTTATCGCGCAGCGACTTGAGGTCTTCGGTGACGGTGCGGTCTTCCTGGATCATCTTCTGGACCTTTTTGTAACTCGTGCTGACGGTCGAGTGGTTGCGGTTGCCAAATTCGGCGCCCACCGCCGTGGTCGTCATCTCGCACATCTCGATGGCCAGGTAGATAGCGATATGGCGTGCTTTGGCGATATTGGCGTTGCGACGCGGGCCGATGAGCTCCTCGTGCGTCACGCCGTACTGCTCTTCGATGACGGACTGAACCGTCTGGACGTTGATCTTTTTGGCCGATGTGTCAAAGTACTGGCTGGCGATGGCGTCGATATCGTCAAAGGTGAGCTCCCCGCCCTCGCGCTCGCGGTCGCCCGCCTCGCCGGCGCAGCGCTCGCAAAAGCTCTCGAGTTCGCGGATGTTGGTGCCCGAGACCTCGGCCATGTGTTTAAAGTGCTCGTCGGTTAGGTGCCCGCCGTCGCCCCCATAGGCCGCCAGCAGCGAGTCGTCGCCTGCCTCGGGAGCGGCGACGATGGTGTTCTCGTAATAGCGCTGCAAGATCTTGTATTTCATTTCGTAGCTGGGCTCTGCGACCAGGCAGAGCATGCCGGCGTTGAAGCGGCTCGTCAGACGCTCGTCCATGCTCAGGTCCTTGGGGGCGCGGTCTGCCGCGATGACGACCTTCTTGTTGTTGCGGATGAACTCGTCCATGAGCTGGAAAAAGTAGTCCACGCTCGCGCGCTTGCCGATGATGTTTTGGATGTCGTCGATGATGAGCACGTCCACGCCGTGGTACGCCTGCATGATGGGGGCGTTGCTCTTCTTTTGGCGGTCGAACTCGGTCATCAGGTCGTCCAGATATGCCTGGGAGTTGGCATACTTGACCTTGATCTCGGGCGACTTTTCGGCGAGCTCGTTTTTGATGGCAAGCAGCAGGTGCGTCTTGCCCAGGCCCGATTTGCCGTAGATGAACAGTGATGTGCACGTGCCCCGCTCGTCCGCGAGGGCGGCAAACTTGAGTGCCGAGCGATAGGCATGGCTGTTCTCGGGGCCGTAGACAAAGTTCTCAAAGGTAAATTTTGAGTTCGCGGCGAGCGGGGCTCCATCCGTATTCTGTTCGGCCGGCGCGGTCGGTGCTGGCATGGGTGAAGCGGGGGTCGCAGCTTGCGTGGATTTAGTTGGCGCTCCGCCCTTCATCTGGTTCATCATGCGACGAAAATCATCGGCCGAGAGCGTGTTCTTGATTGCAATGCCCGAATCCGCGCCCGTCGTTGCGTCGTGAGCGATGGGCATGTGCGTGACGGGTGCGTTCGTTGACGTCGCCGCCGCGGTCGGCAACGGTGCCATCGTTTCACGGGAAACATCGCTGTGCTGGTGCTCGATTGTCGGCACGTCGCCTGCGGAGGCCGGCGCCGCCGGAGAAGCAGCGGGAGCAGCGCCGGGCGCCGTCGCGGCAGCGGATTCGGCCGTTGCGCCTTGCGGTGCCACGATGTCGAGCGCGATCGGTGCAAAGGCGATTTCTTCCAGATAGGCCTCAATAGTCGGCTGATGCTTTTTGAGCTGCGCGATGGCAAAGCGCGAGGGGGCCTCGATCGTGAGCGTATCTTCGGTCAGGCTTATGGCGCGCGATTGCCCCAGCATGTTGATGAGGCGTGCATCTTGGCCGTCGCGCTGGCAAAAGGCGATGGCATCCCCCAGGATGATGCTTGCTTCCTCGTCCACTGTCTCTCCCGTCCTTTAGCTCTGAGCTCGCACGCGAGCGGCGCCGAGTTCGGTCAGATGGTATTTCTGGCCATGCTTGATGACCAAGCCGGCCTGCGCCAAGTCATTGAGCGTGCGTGACCAAGTGGGGGCCGAGTTTCCAAACGCCCTCGCCAGATCGGTTGCACCGCACGCTTGATTTTGCGCCAGATAGCCCAGCGCGGCGTTGCCGCGATCGCTTACGAACACGTCCGGCTGTGGCTGCGCATACTGATTTGCTGCATTAGGATACATCATTTGAGCTGCTGATTGTTGAGAACTCTGCATCGGCGGCATTTGCTGTTGAAAACTTTGAGGCCACTGTTGGTAAGGCTGCGGAGGCATCTGCTGGGCCCAGGGGTTGTACTGCTGCTGCGGCATCTGCTGGTACGGCTGCTGATATCCCTGCTGGTACTGCTGTGGGAACTGCTGACCATACCCCAGTGGCGGCATCTGCTGATATGGATATCCCTGTTGGTACGGCTGATATCCCATTTTCTGGGCACCCGGTGCCCCCGTCGCCTGCTGCATTGCTGCTGCATCCTGATCCGCCAGCGGCATGGCCTCTGGCGCGTTTGGCGGCATCGACATCGATGCCGCCTGGGGCTCTTGTGTAGGAAGCATTCCGGGCTGCTGCATCTGTCCCACGGGGGGCTGCATCTGCTGCGTTGCCATGGGCTGCTGCGCAAAAGCTCCCGGCAGGGGATATGTGGGCTGCTCCGTCTCGGGCCGCACGGCAGCACCGCGTCCGACGGCACGCTCTATTTCCTGCACGCGTTTAGGGTCCAGGCTTACCGTAACCACGGTGCCGTTGCCCATGTTGTCCTCGATGGACACGGCCCCGCCGGCGTTTTCCAAATACTCCTGCACCATGGGAAACCCTGCTCCGGTTCCACGGATATAGCGCTTCATCTTGCTGTTTGCGCTGGTAACGCCAAAGTCGAAAGCGCGCTCCTTATCGTCGATGCCGGGTCCTTGATCAGCAAAGCGGATGGTGTCTCCGCCGTCCAGAATCGAGATGATGGGCTCGGCAAAGTGTGCGTGGATAAAGTTTTCGACAATCTCGCGGATGACCATGAGCGAGATATGGCCACCTTGTTCTTTCATGCACTGGTAGACGGTGTTGGTCGTCTCTTCCAAATACGTGCGGACATCTTGCGGATCAATGACGATCACACGCGGTGTCGACAGCATGTCGTCATAGACGGCGATGCGCGCGGCGTACATGGCTTTTGGCGCCTGCGTGGTCGTCTGCTCGCCTTCCTCACGCTCTTCGCGCACGCCGGTGATGTGCTCGTTGTCGGGTGCCGGGTCTCCGGAATCGACCATGGTGTAAAAGTCGTCAGACATGCCGCTCGCAATCTTTCAAAAGGTTTCGAACAAATAGTAGCTCACCGTGCAATGTTTCTCATCTTTCGACAACTTTTCAAAACCTGTTGAAAACTTTGGAAAACGGACGAAAAGTTCTCAACATTGCCAACATGACCTGTTGAAAACTCGATGAAATATCGTGAAAAGTTGCTATGCACCGCTAAATCGAGCTCGGCTTATGGGGGAACCGTGTGAACTGCGCAACCTTTTACCTTTGATTTCTTGACATTTGAACATTGATTTCCCTACAATCTTCAAGCTCACGTGTCTATATCTGCGTCCGCGCCCCCGCGGACACTCGAAATGCAGCAGGAGGAACTTAAGATGAAGCGTACGTATCAGCCTAATAAGCGTAAGCGTGCCAAGACCCATGGCTTCCGTGCCCGTATGGCCACTAAGGGTGGTCGTGCCGTGCTCGCCCGTCGTCGCGCCAAGGGCCGCAAGCGTCTCACTGTCTAGCAGCGATACACACATCTCGCATGAAGACTATTAAGTCTCGGCAAGATTTCGAGCATGTGTTCAGTCAGGGGCGTCGTTTCAATCACCCTCTGATTCGAATGACCATATGTGAATCGGTTGGCGAAGGCGACTCCGGAAGGGTCGCCTTCGTTGGTGCTAAACGGCTCGGTTGTGCTGTCGTGCGCAACCGTTCTAAGCGTGTGATGCGCGAGGCCGCCCGCAGCTGTGGATTTCCCGTTGCGGGTTATGACATCATCTTGTTCGCAACTCCCAAGACGAGGGTTTCCTCGCCGCAGGAGATGGACAATGCATTGCGTTCGCTTATGAAACGCGCCGGCGTTGCCGGGGAGGAGCGATGAGCAATCACGTTTTGCGACGTGTTGCCATCGCTCCTATTCGCATATATCAACAGGTTATTTCGCCCTTATTGCCTGACGCCTGCATTTATTACCCAACGTGCTCGCAATACGCCGTCCAGGCGATTGAGAAGTACGGTGTTTTGAGAGGCTGCTGGCTTGCCGTGAGGCGCATCGCTCGCTGCAATCCCCTGCACGTCGGCGGTTATGACCCTGTGCCCTAGCGGGCACTCGCTATCGGAGGAAAACTTACATGTGGGATTGGATCGTTAACATCCTTTTCGAGCTGCTCAAGCTCATCCAGACCTTTGCGGTCGACTGGGGCCTGTCCATCATCATCCTGGTGGTCATCATCCGTCTGCTGCTGACGCCGCTTATGCTCAAGTCGACCAAGTCGACGGCTCGCATGCAGGTGCTGCAGCCCAAGATGCTCGAGATCCAGGAGCGCTATGCCGACGATCCCCAGCGTCAGGCCGAGGAAATGCAGAAGTTCTACAGCGAGAACAAGTTCAACCCGATGGCTGGTTGTCTGCCGCTGTTGATTCAGATGCCTGTCCTGTTCGCCCTATTTACGCTGCTGCGTAACCTGCCGGACTACTTTAACGACGGCACGTTCTCGTTCTTTAATATTCTGCCCGACCTGACCACCACGCCGAGTGCCTCCTTTGCCGATGGCTTTATGGTCGCGCTGCCTGCGCTGGTCTGCCTGATTCTGTTCGCTGTCCTGACCCTGATTCCGCAGCTCTATATGTCGCGCAACCAGACCGGCCAGCAGGCTCAGAGCATGCGTATGATGGCCGTTGTCATGACGGTCATGATGCTTTGGATGGGCTGGAGCCTTCCCGTTGGTGTTCTGCTGTACTACGACGTCTCGTCTGCTTGGCAGGTTATCCAGCAGATTTTTGTGACGCAGAAGGTCATCGACAAGGCGAAGGCCGATGAGGAGGAGCGCCTTAAGAACGCGCCGCTGCAGGTTGAGGTCACTCGTCGCGAGAAGAAGCCGCGCCCGCACAAGAAGAAGTAGTGGGATATCAATCTTATTTAGGTACCTAACTTTTGGAGTACGTTATGTCTGAAGAGATCATCGAGGATATGCTTGAGGAGGTTGCCCCGCAGGTCGCGGGCGATTATCCCGAGATTGCACAGCGCTACAAGGCTGGTGAAGAGCTGACCGACGAGGAGCTCGACACCATTGCCGATGTCGCGATTTCCATCCTGCGTTCCATCCTTTCGCACTTCGATGCCGCCAACTCTCCTATCGATGAGTATGAGGGCGACGAGGGTGAGCTGATTTTGGATGTAACTGCTCCCGACCTTGCTGTTCTCATTGGCCGTCATGGTCGCACCCTTGATGCCCTTCAGGTTATGTTCTCATTGCTGGTGAGCCGCAAGCTCGGCTTTAGGTATCCGGTTGTAGTGGACGTCGAGGGATACAAGAGCCGCCGTCAGGACAAGGTTGCCTCCATGGCTCAGTCTGCTGCCGAGCGTGCCATCCGCACTCATAAGAGTGTTTCGCTTCCGCCCATGAATGCCTACGAGCGCCGACTGGTTCACATTGCACTTCGTGGCAATGACGCCGTCGATACTCATTCTGAGGGTTCTGACCCCGATCGCCATGTGGTGATTGTTGCTCGATAATCTACTCGAGCTTATGCTAAGGGGACGTGGTTTCCACGTCCCCTTTTTTTGTCAAAAGTTCTCGATACACTGATTTTTGTCAGAAAGGAGCTTTCGTTGTTAGTACTTACTGATCAGCAGGCTGACGAGATGTTGAGTCGTCTAACTTCCTATTGCAAAGAGTATTCCTTGAGCTTAACTGATACTGAGCTGAGGAAATGTATTCAACATTTGGATTTGGTTCTGGAAACAAATAAGACAACCAATCTCACCCGTATTCTTAACATAGAAGATGCTGTGGTACTTCATATCCTAGACTCACTTGTTTTGCTCCCCTATATCAATAAGGCTCCTGAGGGAGCTTTGCTCGATATGGGAACAGGTGCGGGCTTCCCTGGTATTCCGTTAACCATAACCACGCATCGTAAAGCTACTTATATTGACTCTGTTGGTAAGAAGGTTGATGCTGTCAATTCTTTTGTTGATGTTCTTGGATTGAAACATGCTCATGCGGTTCATGATCGCCTTGAAGAATATGCTCGAAGCCATAAGAAGCAGTTTTCTGTCGTAACCGCCCGCGCACTTGCCCCTCTACCGATTCTTGTTGAGTATGCTGCTCCGTTCCTCAAAGACGGAGGGCTATTTGTTATCACCAAGGGTAATCCTTCGGATGAGGAGCTTGCTTCCGGCATGTCAGCAGCTAAGATTTGCGGCTTCACTTTGCTTCTGAATGACGCAATCGATTTGCCTGAGGGCTTGGGCCACAGGGAGTTCATTGTTCTTAAAAAGAGTCATCCGGCATCCGTTTCATTGCCTCGTGCAAATGGCATGGCAAAGAAGAATCCGCTTGCCTAGATGTTTCACGTGAAACATAATGGATACTAACAACTTGCAGTGTTTCACGTGAAACATGGCGGTTGATATCGAATCGGAATGTTTCACGTGAAACATCCTCCGTTTGACAGCTTTAATACACACCAGGAGGGACCGTGGGATTTCGCGACGTTAAGCGTTCTAAGAGCGCAAAAGACACGCGTATCATTGCAATCATCAATCAAAAAGGCGGCGTCGGTAAGTCAACGACGGCTGTGAACCTTGCAGCAGCACTGGGTGAGCAGGGTCGTAAGACACTGATTGTCGATTTTGATCCGCAGGGAAACAGCACCAGTGGATTTGGAATTGAAAAAGAAGACCTTGATCGCTGCATCTATGATGCATTGTTGAATGATGTGCCGGCAGAATCGCTTGTTCTTGATACAAATTGCAAAAAGGTATTCGTAATTCCAGCTACGATTCAGCTTGCAGGTGCCGAAATTGAGCTCGTAAGCGCAATTGCTCGTGAAACCCGCCTCAATGATTTGCTTGAGCCGATTCAGGACGAGTTCGATTTTATTTTCATTGACTGTCCTCCTTCGCTCGGCCTGCTTACTATCAATGCCTTGACCGCAGCAGACAGCGTTTTGATTCCGATCCAGTGCGAGTACTACGCACTCGAGGGCGTTACGAAGCTGCTAGAGTCAATGAAGATGGTCAAATCACGTCTGAACAAGGGCTTAGACACCTATGGTGTGCTTATGACCATGTATGACTCGCGTACTTCTCTATCGAATCAGGTTGTTGAGGAGGTTCAATCGTACTTTGGTGATAAGGCATTTAAGACGCTAATCCCCCGTACGGTTAAAATCTCCGAAGCTCCGTCTTTTGGAGAACCGGTAATTACCTATGCACCTCAAAATAAGGGTGCAAAAGCGTATATGAACCTTGCAAAAGAGGTGATCAAGCGTGCCTAGTGTAAAGAAACGTGGCGGTTTGGGACGTGGACTCAATGCTTTGATCTCAGAGGCCGAGTATGAGACCGGTGGATCTGCTGTATCTGCTTCAAATGCCGCATCTGTAACAAAACTACCTATTGAGGATATCGTTCCCAACCCTAATCAACCGCGAATTCATTTTAATGAAACTGAACTTCGCGAGTTGAGCGAGTCAATCCAAGAACATGGCGTTTTGCAGCCGCTCTTGGTTCGCAAGCATGGAAACGGTTATGAGATCATCGCTGGTGAGCGTCGTTACCAGGCGTCAAAGCTTGCTGGTCTTGAGGAACTGCCTGTCATCATTAAAGATGTTAATGATGAAGAGATGCTGGCTCTTGCTCTTATCGAAAACCTTCAGCGTTCTGATCTGAATCCCGTCGAAGAGGCTAAGGGCTATCGCCAGCTCATCGATGCTAGCGGTATGACCCAGGAGGCATTGTCGAAGGCCGTAAGCAAGTCACGCTCTGCAATTACAAACTCGCTGCGCCTTCTCGATCTCCCCGAAGTAGTTCAGCAGATGATTTTTGAGGGTAGACTTACTGCTGGTCATGCACGTGCGATTCTTGCAGTTCCCTATGTAGATGCTCGAATTCGTCTTGCAGAGAAGGTTGTTGCAGAGGGTCTTTCCGTCAGAGCGACAGAAAATCTTGCTCCGTTGTTTTCTGCCGGAGAGACACCTAAGACGCCGCGGCCTGCAACGCCTCAGTCTTTTAAAAAGGCTGCGCGTGTACTTCGTCAGGTATTTAATACCAACGTGCGTGTGAAGAGCTCGCGTGGAAAGAATAAGATTGAGATTGAGTTTAAAGACGAGGAAGAGCTCTCTCGTATTCTTGGTGAAATGATTCAGTTTGATCAAGGAGGCCAAGATGAGGAATAAGATTTTTACTGCGATTGCGTTGGCGACGACTGTCGCGGCTGGTGCCTTTGCTGGTTATAAGATCGCGACAGACGATGAACTTCGAGGCCGTTTGCTTCGTGGCGCGCAAGATATCGTTGATACATCCAAGAAGAAAATGGATGTTATGACAGAAGATGTTGCCATGCGAACTGCTCAGGTAACGAAAAATCCTAAGATTAATCAAGGTTGGGTTAGCAACCAATGGGAAAATGTAGGCTATTAGGTACCTAACAATTACCCTGCATATTTTGAGGGCCCTTGTCTGATTCATGAGACATGGGCCCCTTATTTTGTCCGTAAAAAATGGGAAAGGTAGCAGCTGGTCCAAAATTGAGGTCAATAAATGAAACGGCCCCGGTTGCATATCCTGCAACCGGGGCCGTTCGATGTTTCACATGAAACGTTTTGGAGTGCGACTCCCCTATGCGTTCTTCTGAACTTTGAAGCGCTGTTTCAGCTGTCCGCAAGCGGCGTCAATATCGTTACCACGGGAGTTACGAATCGTGGTCTCGATGCCACGGGACTCAAGACGACGCTGAAGATCCTCAACCTTATGAATCGGCGACGGCTTGAGCGGGCTGCCCTCGATGTCGTTAAGCTGAATCAGGTTAACGTGGCACAGCGTTCCCTCGCAGAAGTCGCAGAGCGCCTGCATCTCGGGATTCGTATCGTTGACGCCTTCGATCATGGCATACTCATAGGTCGGGCGGCGGCCAGTCTTCTCGGTGTAGAGCTGAAGCGCTTCGTGAAGGCGAAGCAGCGTGTATTTCTTAACACCGGGCATGAGCTTATTGCGCGTCGACTGGATGGCGGAATGCAGGGAAACGGCAAGCGTGAACTGCTCGGGGATATCGGCAAATTTGCGAATACCGGGAATAACGCCGCTGGTAGAGACGGTGAGGTGACGAGCGCCGATACCGATGCCATCGGGGTCGTTGAGGATACGCAGTGCCTTGAGAACCTCGTCGTAGTTGGCAAACGGCTCGCCCTGGCCCATGAAGACAACGCTTGTGGCACGCTCGCCAAAGTCGTTGGATACATGAAGCACCTGGTCGACGATCTCTTGAGCGGTCAGAGAGCGCTTGAGGCCGTTGAGACCGGTAGCGCAAAAGGCACAGCCCATGCCGCAGCCTGCCTGGGTGGAAACGCAGACGGAAAGTTTGTTACGGCGGGGCATGCCGACAGTCTCGACGGAAATGCCATCGTGGTACTCGAGCAGATACTTGCGCGAGCCATCTTTGGAAACCTGCTTGGTGATTTCAGTCGGCGTATCAAAGGCAAAAGCCTCTTTAAGCTGCTCACGGAAAGCCTTGGGAAGGTTGGTCATATCGTCAAACGAACAAACGTTCTTCTCAAAGACCCATTCGATGAGCTGCTTCGCGCGGAAGGCGGGCTGGCCAAGTTCGGCCACGAGCTCGCGAATATCGTTTTGGCTCAAGTCGCGAATGTCCTGAGATTTAGTCCTGGGATTCATGGAAGCCTTTCGATTTTGGGGAAACGTAGAGGGTATCGCTACAATATGGTATCAGCTGCAGAAATTATAGAGGAGGAGTCTGCCCATGCCGGGTAAAAGCCTAGAGAACATGCACGTAGCGGTCTTGGCGGGCGGTCATTCCGCCGAGCGCGAGATTTCGCTCGATTCGGGAAAGAACGTTGTGGTGGCACTGAAGGAAGCCGGCTACACCTCGGTGGAGCTGCTTGACACGGCCGCTGATGACTTTATGGTAACCATGGCGAACGGCGGATTCGATGTGGCATTTATCGCCATGCACGGCGCCGGCGGTGAGGATGGCGCCATGCAGGGTGCCATGGAGACCCTGGGTATCCCCTACACGGCCTCGGGCGTACTTGCCAGCGCCTGCGGTGCCGACAAGGAGGTCTCTAAGCTCCTATACGCCAAGGCGGGCATTCCCATTGCCCCCGGCCTTGCGCTCGAGGTGGGCGATGAAGTCGATATCGATCATATCGTCGAGGTTTGTGGCGAGCGTTGCTTTGTGAAGCCGGCCGTCAACGGTTCCAGCTATGGCATTTCCCTGGTCCATGAGCCCTCCGAGCTGCCCGCGGCAATCGCCAAGGCGTTTGAGTACGGCGACAAAGTGCTGGTCGAGAAGTGCATCGAGGGTACCGAGATCACCGTCGGCGTATACGGCGAAGATGACGTGCGCGCCCTGCCGATTGTCGAGATTCGTAAGCCCGAGGACTGCGAGTTCTACGATCTGGACGTGAAGTATGTCGACCCTACGGATATCCATCGCATTCCGGCGCAGATTTCAACCGAGAATTACGCTCGCGCTCAGGAACTTGCCTGTGCCGCTCACAAGGCCCTCGGTTGCCTGGGTATCTCGCGCAGCGACTTTATTGTGAGCGAGGACGGCCCCGTTATCCTCGAGACCAATACCATTCCCGGCATGACCGATACGTCGCTGTATCCGGATGAGATCCGCCACACCGACGACATGACGTTCCCGCAGGTCTGTGACAGCCTGATCCGTATGGGCCTTCGTCGAGCGGGCATTGCATGCTAATCGAGGACGCGGTTTCGTCAGGAACGCCGCAGTTTGTCATCGACTCCTATGCCACGCTTGCCGACCGCGCCAAAACGCAGTCCTTCGGCCTTATCGAGGAAGATGTGATTATCCTCGATACCGAGACCACGGGTCTTTCGGTGCAGGACAACGAGCTGATCGAGATCTCGGCGGCCCGTCTTTCGGGCCGCGAGGTCATCGACCGCTTCGATACCTTCGTGCATCCCAGGCAGCTGATTCCCGCCGAGATTACCGAGCTCACGAGCATTACAAATGCCGATGTTGCAGATGCCCCGTCGGCGGTTGAGGCCGTCGCCGCTCTCGCCGATTTTGTCGGTGGCTGCCCGGTGATCGCACACAACGCCACGTTCGACCGCTCGTTTATCGAGTCGGTCAAAGGCGGCGTCAACGTGAGCGATATTTGGATCGATTCGCTGGCGCTGTCGCGCATCGCGCTTCCGCGCCTGGCCTCGCACAAGCTGTCTTTTATGGCCGATCTGTTTGGCTGCGACTCGGTATCACACCGTGCCAATGCCGACGTCGACGCCCTGTGTGGCGTATGGCGCGTGTTGCTCGTGGCGCTCACCGACTTGCCCCAGGGCCTCATGGCGCGCCTAGCCGACATGCATCCGGACGTGCCTTGGTCCTATCGTCCTATCTTCTCATTCTTGGCAAGGCAGAACCCTGGTTCTATCTTCTCTCTCAGCGCCGCTCGTGCTGACGTTCTCAAGGCCGATCGCGCCGACGATCGGGTGGACGCCGATGAGCTGCCGGTTCTCAAGATGCCGAGTCGTGAGGAGATCGAGGCAGACTATGCGCCAGGTGGCCTGGTCAATCGCATGTATCCCACCTACGAGCCGCGTGATGAGCAGATCGCGATGGCACTCGAGGTCCGCGATGCGCTGGTCACGGGCACTCATCGAGTAATTGAGGCAGGCACAGGCGTCGGCAAATCGATGGCCTATCTGGTGCCTTTTGCCGAGGCAGCACGCCGTAACAACATCACGGTAGGTATTGCGACCAAATCGAACAATCTTGCCGACCAGCTCATGTACCATGAGCTGCCAAAACTTGCCGAGCAACTGGACGGTGGTCTGTCATTTTGCGCTCTCAAGGGGTATGACCACTATCCGTGCCTGCGCAAGCTCGAGCGCATGAGCCGCGGCCAGGTCGAGATTACCACCAAGCGCGATCCGGCGGACACGCTCACGGCGGTCGCGGTCATTATGGCGTACGTCTGCCAATCAGCCGATGGCGACCTCGACTCGCTCGGCATTCGGTGGCGCAGCGTCAACCGTCCCGACTTTACGACGGCCTCGCGCGAGTGTGCTCGTCGCCTCTGCCCGTTTTTCCCTGATAAATGTTTGGTCCACGGCGCTCGCCGTCGTGCGGCGCATGCCGATGTGGTGGTCACCAACCATTCCCTGCTGTTCCGCAACGTCGCGGCCGAGGGCAGGATTTTGCCTCCGATTCGTCATTGGGTAATCGACGAGGCCCATTCCATCGAGCGCGAGGCGCGCCGTCAGTGGGCGCGTGTGGTGTCGGCGGACGAATCGCGCGTTCTGTTTGAGCGTCTGGGTGGCTCGAGCACCGGCGCGCTAAGCCAGGTTTCCCGTGATTTGGCAACCTCCGAGGGCTCTACGCTCTATCTGGGCCTTACTGCCAAGGCGACGTCGACGGTTGCGCGCGCGAGCATGGCGATCGCCGGCGTGTTCGATGGCGTTCGCGAGCTCGGCCGCCGTGCGCGTGGGGGTTATGACAATGCCAATCTATGGATTGGCCCCGAGCTGCGCGAATCTGACGACTGGCATGATTTCTTACAGTCGGCCTACACTGGCATCGACGCATTGGAACAAGCTGACAAGAGCGTCGACGCGCTGGTGCAAGCCGTCGCCGCCGACAAGCCAGAGGTTGTTGTCGACCTGGGTGATATCTCGCGCCGCCTGCACGAGCTGGCCGAGAACCTAAAACTCATCATTGATGGTACCGATGAACACTACGTGTATTCGCTGCAGGTCAATCGCAGGCTGCGTGCCGGCGGAGAGTCAATGACCGCAGAGCGCATCGACATTGGCGAGGCCTTGGCAACCGAGTGGCTGCCCGAGGTTCACACGGCTATCTTTGCCTCGGCGACCATGACGGTGTCCAAAAGCTTTGAGCACTTTAACCATGCGGTCGGCCTTGATCGCATCGGTGCTTCAACGTCGTCATCGCTGCACTTGGATTCGAGCTACGACTTCGATTCGAACATGGCTGTAGTCGTTGCGGGCGATATCCCCGATCCGCGCGATCGTGAGAGCTATCTTACGGCGCTCGAGCGCGTACTGGTCGACGCCCATCTTGCCATGGGTGGATCGGTGCTCACGTTGTTCACCAATCGGCGCGACATGGAAGACCTGTACGCCCGCGTTGAGCCCAAGATGGCCCGGGCGGGTCTGGAACTCAACTGCCAGCAGCGCAACTCATCTCCTCGTCGCCTGCGCGACCGGTTTATCAACGAACCGACCTCGTCGCTTTTTGCGCTCAAGGCCTTCTGGGAGGGGTTTGATGCCAGCGGCGAGACGCTGCGCTGCGTCATCATTCCCAAGTTGCCGTTCTCGAGCCCCACGGACCCGCTCTCGTGCGAGCGCAACCTGCGCGAAGACCGCGCATGGGCGCGCTATTCGCTGCCCGAGGCGGTGCTCGAGGTTAAGCAGGCCGCGGGGCGTTTGATTCGCTCGTCGACCGATAGCGGCGTGCTGATCTTGGCGGATCCTCGCCTGGTGACGAAGGGCTATGGCAAGAAGTTCTTAACGTCGCTGCCCACGAGCTCCTACCAGCGCATCGAATCGGCGCAGATCGGGCACTATCTACAGCTGTGGCGTGCACGCCACGAGCGGCGGCGCTAAAGCGGACAGACGAGGGTTTTTGCCATATCGCACAGACGCTTTGACAGGGCGGGGTCATCCAAGATGCGGATGGCTCCGCCCGCTGCGATTATCTGGCTCAGCAGCCAACGCTCGGAGCCGTAATGTACGGTTACCGTTGCCATGTCTGTCCCGCTGCGTTCGATTAGGGTGATGCCGGCCCAGTCCAGATGCTCCGCCATATCGAATGGCATCAAGAGCTTTGCGCTACGCTGCGTCCGGGCAAGGGAATCGTGGAGGGATGCAACGTCCGGTGCGTGAGGCACGACGGAGTCTTCCGTCAAGGCGAGTCCCTCGATTTTATCCATGCGATAGGTGCGCTGCTCATCGACCGCGATGTCCCAGGCAATCAGATATGTTTGGTCGCCGTTTGCTGTAATGCGCAAGGGGTCGACCAGACGCTCGCGTGGCCGCGCATCGTCCATCGAGCGATACGAGATACGACAGCGAACGCCGTCCTGAATGGCGCAGCTCAGCTGCTGCCAGTGCGACCCGTGGTTGACGGTGTCAAAGACGTGCTGGTTATAGCCGAGCTCTTCGGGTAGAAGAGCATGTCGAATTCGAGCCGCCGCCTGGGGCTCGATCCCCAACGATTCAAGTTCGTGGTTGAGCACAGCGCCCTCGGCGGCACTCAGGCGCAGCGGTAGTACACGCCCGGCGTCACCGGTGAGGACCACGCGCTCGCCGTGGCATTCGCAGATGATACGCGCACCCGATTCTCGGTCCGCGAGCGTCGAGACGATCTCGAGAATCTCGTCGAGCGACGCCCCCGTGATGTCAAAGCGACTGCAAATCTCGGTTCGTGTCATGCCGCTCTCGCCGGCGGCGTAGAGGGCCTCCATGATGTCGATGGCGCGCGAGAGCCTCTGCTCGCTGGTGAGTTTACGCACGGGCATGCTCGTGCACCGTCCTTTCAATGAGGTGGTTCCACGCCTGCTTGAGCGATTTGGGGGCCATGGGCCTCATGCCGTCCATGGCGTGGGCCATGCAAAATGAGGCGGCGGCTTCAAGATCGCGCACGTCAACGGTCCAAGTCCATCCCGAATCGGTGTGTGCGAGCTCACCTCGCCCGCGCGTGAGGCCGTTGATCATATCGATCTGCGTCTGCGGGGCGAACGAGAACGTAGCCGCAACGGGCGGGCGGTCGGCAAAATCGAATTCAAAGAACAGGTAGTCGTTGAGATTGAAGTCTGCAGGGATGGCGTAGGCCTTCGAAGGACGCCAAGCGCGAACGATACGGTCGCAGCGGAATGTCCTGATGTCGTCGGTGGCATTGTCGAGGCCGCAGAAGTACGCAACGCCCTCGCGCTCGAACATGCCGTAGACGCAGACGGTACGCTCTTTCTGCTCACCGCGTCCGTTCTGATATAAAAATCGCAGTGCGCATCGCTCGGCAAAGGCGCTCCATACCGCATCGACGGTGGGAGAGCGGCGGATCGGTGCTTCGTCCGCCGTCGTCCTGCCGGTGAGGTAGGCAATCTTGGAACGAATATCGGCAAGCGGCGCGGCAAAAGTGGATGAGCCGGCCGCTATTGTCTGGTCGATAGCGTTGAGCAGGATATCGGCGTCGTCTGCGGTGATGAGGCCGCCTGCCGCAAACGTGTGCTCGCGGTCGATTGTCCATGAGCTTTCCTCGGTCTCCTGCGCGCCGGCGGGGCGAACCTCCTTGATTAAGATGCCGCGTTCGAGCAGTTTGTCACGATCGCGCCGAAACTTGCGCTTATCCGAGTCGATATTGCCCGAGCCATATCCCAGGTCAGAATCCAAGACGATCTGCTCGGTCGTCAGCGGTTCGGGGGAGCTGTTGAGCACAAAGAAAAGATTGAGGATGCGCTGAGCCGTTTTATCGAAACTGGGCTCCGAATTCCCCTTTTTAATTGTCGCGGTCGCGTCGCTTGCCGTCATAGAGTCCTCGCATGAGAAGGTGGTTTGCTGCCATGATTTTAGTCCGATATGGAGATTAGGCTATATCCTTGTCCGCTCGGGGCGTTAAGATGGCCCGAATTCGGTCGTTTGCGCTCGCTCGGGGTATACTTTCGACTATATACGGTTCTAATGTGCATGCATTGGGCCTATTTGTCGGATTATGGATGTGGAGCGCACATGGCGAACACCCAGAACTATATTAACCACCTGCTGCAGAACACCGGCATCACGCCGGCATGCAGCGAAGAAGAGCGCTTGGCTGCCGAGGATATCGCTCAGATCTTCCGCAACCACGGCTTTGATCCCGAGGTTCAGGAGTTCAATGCCCCGGCGCCCAGCAGGTTGGCATTTGCCGTTACCGGCATTCTTGCGTTTGCCGGCGCCCTGCTGATGGGCATCGGCGGCGGCATCGGCTTGGTCGGCACCTTGCTGGCCATTGTCGGTGCCGTTCTTTACGTGCTCGAGCGCACGGGCCATCCCGTGGTTTCGCGCCTGGGCAAGACGGGCGTGAGCCAAAATGTCATCGCCTACCACAAGGCCTCGGGCCCGCTCGCGTCTCCGCGCAACCGCCCGGTGGTCGTTGTCGCACACTACGACTCTCCCCGTGCTGAGCTGCTCGCCCGCGAGCCCTATGCTTCGTATCGTGCGCTCATCGCCAAGCTGTTGCCCGTTGCCACGGTTGCCCCTGCTGCCGTTGCCATCTTGCGTATCCTGCCGCTCCCCGGCGCGCTCAAGGTTCTGCTGTGGATTGTCGCGATCCTCGCTTCCCTCGTTGCGCTCGCCAACGCGGCAAACATCATTTCTAACCGTTTTGTGCTTCCCTATACGTCCGGCGCAGTGTGCAACAAGTCTTCTGTCGCCGCTATGCTCGGCGTTATGGACAACGTTGCTCCCTTCCAGGGCGAAAACGAGTTTCCCGACGATGTTCCGTTCGATACCTATTTTGGGGAGCAGAAGCGTCGTGCCGAGGAGATGGCGCGCGCAGCAGCGGAGTATGCCGCGGCCCAACAGCAAAACGACTACGGCAACACCATCGAGTATGAAGAGCCTACCTACGCCGAGGACGAGTTCGGTCAGCCGATTGCTCCCGACGCTCAGACCGAGCCCGAACAGGGCGAGGCTTTCGACGAGCAGATCGAGGGCTTTGAGGGTGCGTCTGCCGACGAGACGCTGATTGGCGCCATCGTGCCCGAGGATCAGAATCAGGCTGTCCAGGCCGAAGAGTTCAATGACGAGGTTCCCACTGCCGAGCCGGCGGAGGAGCCTGTCGCGGCCGAGCCCGAGCCCAGGCTCTATCGCAATGCCGCCGGCAACATCCGCTTTGGTTCGGATGCCATCCGTGCGCTCGGAATGCTTCCCGAGTCCTGCACGCTCGATTACGAGGAAGGCGAGGAGCCGACGTTTGAGCCCGAGCCTGCCCCCGTCGTGACTGCATCTGCGCCCGTTGTCGCCGTGGATGATGAGTCTGCCGCGGTTGCCGCTGCCGTTGCCGAGCCCGAGGCGGTGTCCGCGATCGATCCCGCGGCAGGACTGGACATTTTGGCTCCCGCCGCGCCGGCGCAAGACGTTGCGGATGAGTCTGACGACGATTACGTTGAACAGCCGAGGCGCGTGTCTTACGAGAGCGATACTGATTTCTCGGCCGAGATTCCCGCGGCAACGCCCCATGCCGATATTGCATCCGCGTTCTCTTCGATTGGCGCCAGCGCTTCCAACTTCTTTAAGGGCGCGCTTGCAAAGGGCAAGAAATTTGTCGACGATTTCGAAGAGAAGCGCGCTGTCGCACGCGAGGCTGCCGAGCAGGAAGCTATCGCTCAGCAGCAGGCAGCTGAGGCGGCACGTGAGCTCGCGGCGCAAGAGTTCGAGCAGAACGAGGCTATGCAGTCCGTGCCCGTCGACGCTGCCGAAGCTACGACGTCCTTTGAGTCCCAGCAACCGGCGTCCGCGGATGTTGTTGAGGCGACGACGTCTTTCGAGGCTCAGCAGCACGTCGATAGCACCATGTCGTTTGATGCCGCGCAGTTCGATTCCACGATAACGTTTGAAAAGCAAGGCACCGCGATTGCCGAGCCCCTTCCTGTTTCCGATGAGCAGGGCGACGCGGCAGACGATGACGAGCCTATTGATGCTGCCGAAATCCAAGATGCCGCCGAGGACGAGCCCGTCGAGGCCAACTGTGACGAAGAGCAATACGCGGCAGCCGAGCAAGATGATTCGACCGAGGTCGAGCAGGAGGAAGTGCCTGCGGTTTCCGAGGCTCCCGAGACAGATGAGTCGAGGCCTTACTCCACGCAGATTTTCACCATGCCGGCCCCGAGTGGTTCCGGTGCCACGGTTGCCGATGTTGCTCCCACCCAGGACGAAACGATCGATTCCCTTATGGCCCAGATTTCCTCCCAGGCATCACCACGTCCGCAGATGAATGTTCCCGATCCGGCGTCGGCTCCGTCGCCTGCACCTTCCTCGTCTCCGCTAGCTTCGGTCCCCGATCCGTCGCTGCCGTCGATGAAGCAGGCAAACGTTGCGTCTCGCACGTCGCTGTTCGACCTTCCCGACCCCTCCGCACAGGTCAACGACCCCTTTGCTACCGCTCAGGGTCCCGAACCCACATCGGCACCCGTTGCGCCTCCTAGGCCCGTTGCGTCGGGCGCACAGCCGATCGAGACCATTTCGGCTCCCGCCCCGGCGGCACCCAAGTCTCGCAAGCGCGGCCTGGGCGGCCTGTTCGGTCGTAAAAAGAAAAACGAACAGGACAGCATGAGTGACTGGCTGGGCGTCGAAGACGATTACGATGCCAAGAAGTCCGGTCGCGGCATCGGTTCGTGGGATAATTTCGAGGACGATAACGATGGCTGGAAGGGCGGCGCTACGTCTTCCGACGGCGCTTCTTCCGAAGATATGCTCTCGGCTGTTGCCTCTATGGGTGACGATGAGCTGCTCGGTCACGATATCTGGTTTGTGGCAACGGGCGCCTCGGATTGTGATGGCGCCGGTATGAAGGCCTTCTTGGCTTCGCATCGCGATAAGCTCCGCGGCGTATTCTTCATCAATCTTGAATCCGTCGGCGCCGGTAGGCTTTCGGTGGTGACGGTTGAGGGCGAACAGCAGCTGCTCAAGGGCGATCGCCGCATCATGAACCTGGTCAGCAAGGTGTGCAAGTCGTTCCATGTCGATTGTGGCGCGCTCGAGATGCCCTATGCCAAGACCGATGCCTATGCCGCGCTCGAGGCGAGTCGCCGAGCCCTCACCATCGCCGGCGTGGACGGCACGCGTCTGGCTTGCGCTCGTACCGAGGACGACCTGCCCCACAATGTCAACCCGACGAACATTGCCACGGTATCCGAGGTCGTGACCGAGGTTATCCGCCGTTCGTAGACGGAGCTCTAAGGAGTCAACGTGTTTTCGTATATTAAGCGCCATTGGCCTGTCTACGTGATTTTGACCTTGATTGCCATTGCGTTAGGGTTTGGAGCTGCCTACATCGTGGGCGCGAAGGGCTCGACCCCCGCCTCCGCAATCAGCGAAGAGGTGGAGCAAGAACAGAGCACGGGTGCCGATGGGATTCCTGAGTCCGAGCAAGCAATCGTTGATGGTGGATCTTCGTCTGCAGAGTAGATGCGGCGATTTAAATGATTGAAAGCGGGC
>NZ_QSCW01000010.1:0-20820 GCF_003463445.1 Collinsella sp. OF02-10 | reverse complement strand
AAATGAGGAAGGGGGGGCGAGGGGGGGGACTGGCTCGCCCGCTTTTTCATCGCGCTAGCGCTTCTTTGGGATTGACCTAAGGCGAGCGAACCATAGGGCTGCGGCACCCGAGGTCAGGAGCGCGGTGATGCAAGCGGCGATGGGAGCTGATCCTGTTGCCGGTAGGTCCTGCGGTAGGGTACAGCGTTGAATGACACTGTCCTCGTCATGTGACTCAAGTTTATCGCCGCCGCCGTTGCGGCAAAGATCGACGCGTGCGCTGTTGGTGAGTGCAGTTTGGGGTGTGTAAGCCGACGTTGCCTGCATGTGCACGACTGCGCCCCGAGCATCTGTGCCAAGGATTGCTTTGGCATCGTCAAGGTCGTCGTGCTCATCTTTGAGATCATCACGGGTCCAAGAATCCGTATCGCTTCGAGTCGTAAAGTCGGCGGCTACCGCACCGTATTCAATGCGAATGCCCGTCACGACGGTATTGGATGCAAGGTCGAGTTCTTTCGCCTCGAGTGTGGCGGATTCCGTGGTCGAGACATCCGCCTTCCAGAGGTGCCAGCCGTCGTAATCGACGAGGCGGCAATCTTCACCCAGACTCTCTTTTACTTCGTCGGACTCAAGCCAAGGATTTTCGTGCCCATCGTCAAGCGTCGCGTTTGCCGGCTCATCGACGTCTGTCGAGTCCAACGGCGTCGTGCGATACCACACGTTGCACAGACCGTTGAGGTCGCCGATGGCGACGGGGGTTTCGATTGAGACGAATCTCGCCGTGCCGTCTTTGGCGCACTCAAGATCATCGGTAATCGTAAACTCATCAACCCAAGTAGCGGAATCGTTTCGAGCATCGATGGTATAGGAGAAAAGCCCATCCGTATTGGTTTGCATCGCGGCGCGGTTTTTTCCATCGCCGTTAGCCAACAGACCCTTCCCGATAGGTTGGACAAGTTCCTGACGCTTGTCGACCTGTCCTTTGATCTCGATGGGCGCATCCTTCATCGCGACGGATTGGACTTCTCCCGTATCCTTTATTTCAAACGTTATCTCCTCGGCAAGGTCATAGGTCCGCGGAGACATCGTTTCGCGCAACGAGTAGGTGCCGGGTGCAAGATGTTCGATGCGGTGCGGCTTGTCGGATGAGGTCCAGGAGTCTATTTCGGTTTTATCGGGACCATATAAGGTGAGCTGTGCGCCTTTCACTTCCTGCTCTCCGCTTGCATCGACCTTGGAGATATCAACCTTGGTGTAATCGTCGGATACGTTAAGCCGTGCTTCCACAACGGGTGTTTTCTGGTCGGCATAGGTAAGGTCGACGATATGATGCGTCCGGTCGAGCAAGAAGCCGGTCGGCGCTTGAGTCTCGACAACCTCGTAGCGTGCGGTGCCAGATCCCAGCGGGAGGTCGTCCGCGCGTGCTTCTCCAGTTTCATCCGTCGTGACGGTAGCGACAGTCTCACCGTCGAGCGCGGCAATGCTACCGTCGGGCGCACGATATCACCTGAGGCACGGATCTCAAAGATGGCGCCCGCGAGGCTGCTGCCGTCTACGGCATCGGTTTTAACGATCCTGATGTTTCCGGTCGCGGCGTGGTCATAATACGAGACGATTGCAACGGGCGTTAGGTTTATATCGGCGGGTATGTTTACCTCGATCTCTCCGCCGACAAGATAGGGCTCTTTGGCCGAGGTTTCGCGTACATAATAGGTGCCCGGCACGAGCGATTCGGGCAGTGTGACGGTCCCGGTCGCGTCAGTCGTAAAGGTGTCCATTACGTTATGTGCTGGATACCAGCAAGTTTGTGAGACAGGTTTGTGATTGCTGTCGAGTAGTTGGAAGGTGAATCCGGCTAGTGGAACAGAAGCGCCTGTTTGGGCATCGCGTTTTACAATCTGGAGATGCGTCGACAGAGCGTGGTTGTCCACGATATATTGAAGCTCGGCGCCGTCGGAAATCTGATTGGCCCCGACGGTCCATTCCCCTGCACGTTTAAAACCCTCGGGGACGGATTCCGGAACCTCGCGAACCGTGTAGCCGGCACGGTCGTATGGGACGGCTCCGTGGACACCGGCGGGTCGCTTGCCTGCGCCGAACCATGCTTCTGACTGATCTTTGGTGGAGGCAAAGCCATAGATGTTTGTGGTCAGTGTGCCAACAACCTGCTGAGAGCTGTTGCTGACAACCTCAAAGACAACACCTCCTGCCGGCTGCTCCAGGCCGGATTGATCGCTATTGCCGTAGTCCTTGAATTTGGAAATCTCAAGGTCAAACGCAATGGGGATATCGGAAACGCGAGATTCGATCTCGACCACGCCTGAATCGCCGAGTTGGTCGGCTCTAACGGTATAGGACCAGCTGTCGTTGGCTGGCAGGTAGCCCTCGGGGGCTTTTGACTCATAGATGGTAAAGGTTCCTAGGGGGACATCGGTGAGGGTAGCTCGACCGCTTTCATCGGTCGTGAGGATTTGTGCCCATCCAGGGATTGATTGCGACACACACGTGAACTCTGCTCCTGCGAGTGAAGATCCCACCTGGGGGCCGGCATTCGTCGCGGCATCGAGTTTTACGATACGCAGGTTGATGGTGCCGGGCTGTTCATCAATGGCGACCCGCCCGCCGTCATTCCCCGTGGTAAAGGCAATACGATCGTGGCGGGGGACATAGCCGGCCGGCGCCTTCGTTTCAACTAGGTAGTATGCCGTGTTGGGCAGAAGTGTTGCTTGCGCTCGACCGTTGCTGTCCATCTTGATGGTGCCGACACGCGCGCCGCTGGCGCTCTCAAAAATATCGAATGTTGCCCCGTCAAACTGATAAGTATTGTTTCCGCTGGTAATAACGGTGTTAGCAGACTGCTTTTGGAAGGAAACAGAGACCGCCGGCAGTACATAGAGCATGTCTTGACGTCTGCTGCCGCCCGATACGGTTCCTAGATAGCGCCGCGCGCGGTGCGGAGCGGCTTTGATGCTTCCTGATTTTGCGCTGTCGTGGAGCCACCGCGCAGCCGCCACGACTTCATTGTCGGCGGTAAAGTGCCCGCTCTTGGTTTTGCCCTGAGCGGTCGTGTAGGAGTAGGTGCCGTCGACATGGGTAGTGCCGTTGAGTATCCATATGGCAAGCTGGGTGGCGGCGCGGGCGCGATCGGGTGAAAGATGGTAACCGCCAAACGACGTGGCGGTAGGATATCCGTGACAAACGATTGCCGCGAACTCGTCGTCGAGCCACACCCAGCCTTGATCAAAGTTGAGCCATGGGCCGCCCGGCTTGGTGGGGCCGGGGCGCTCCTGGTTCATGCAGTAGGCAATCGAGGCGTCTTGAGCTTCATACTTGCCGATGAAGAAGGGCCCACAATCATCGCTAATAGTGCGGAAGCCGAGCTGGTCGTAGCCATCGACGGCAAATGCGGCTCCCGGTGCCAGACAGCCGAAAAGCAGGAAGAGGAGCAGGAGCAGCGGACCTGTTGCGATTGCGCTGTGGACAGAGTGCGTGGGTGCGTTGGACATGGCTGCTCCTTATCCCTCGTGCGCCGCATGGGGAGGTTGCGACGCGTGGGATGAGGCTACCCCCGAGGTTCATGCGGGTAAGTACCGGAGCCTGACCAAAAGCTTGCCCAATTCCTGACAAATTGAGCTCGAATACAACAATCAGGCAAAAGCGCAGGTAGAAGATAAGGAGAACAGGAGGCCAAAGGTCCTCGTCTCCACAATTGATGCGATTTTCAAACGAATCTCCACAGCTAAAACAAGCATCGCCACCCTTGTATCGAACAAGACAACCGCGTTATACTATCCCCCACATATGCGGGCATCGCCAAGCGGTAAGGCATCAGCTTCCCAAGCTGACACTCGCGGGTTCGAGTCCCGTTGCCCGCTCCATTCGAATTTCAGGCACGGTAACGTTTCGTTACTGTGCCTTCTTCAATAAAGTGCCGGGACTCGAACCCGACAGGGTGCGAGCGTTAAATAAACGCGAAGCGTTTATAGCGAGCAGGCAAGGTCGCCGATAGGCGACCGCAGCCGGTGCGGATTTGCGAAGCAAATACGCGGACGTCCCGTTGCCCGCTCCATCGAGCGCGGGAGACCTTGGGACGGCCAATTCAACAAAGTCTTCCCCATCGTCTCCGTGAATCCGAGGAGATCGACCGCAGCCGGTGCGGATTTGCGAAGCAAATACGCGGATGTCCCCATGCCCGCTCCAATTCCAAAATGTTAGGTTAATGCCTGCTGCCCATACTCGCACCCGCGCACGGTACAATGGTTGAGTTACGACCAACGTGCCAATAACCAAAAAGGAGCCGCTATGATCGATCGCTATACCCGCCCGGAGATGGGACATATCTTCTCCCTCGAGAACAAGTATGCCATTTGGCAGGAGATCGAGGTTCTGGCCTGCGAGGCCCAGGCGGAGCTCGGCAAGATCGGCATTTCTAAAGACGAAGCCCAGTGGATCCGCGACCATGCCAACTTTGAGAAGGCGAAGGTCGATGAGATCGAGGAGGTCACGCGCCACGATGTCATCGCCTTCCTGACCAACATGAAGGAATATATCGACGCCGATGTTCCCGAGGGCGAGCCCAAGCCTAGTCGCTGGGTTCACTACGGTATGACCAGCTCCGACCTGGGTGATACTGCTCTGTGCTATCAGCTTACTCAGGCGTGTGACCTGATTATCGAGGACGTCAAGAAGCTCGGCGTGATCTGCAAGAGCCGCGCCTTCGAGGAGCGCAATACGCTCTGCGCCGGACGCACCCATGGCATCCATGCTGAGCCGATGACCTTCGGCATGAAGTTTGGCTCTTGGGCATGGGAACTCAAGCGCGACCTTGATCGTCTTGAGGATGCTCGCAAGAACGTTGCCTTCGGTGCCATCTCCGGTGCCGTCGGCACCTACAGCTCCATCGAGCCGTTCGTCGAGGAGTACGTCTGTGAGCACCTGGGTCTGGTTCACGACCCGCTGTCCACGCAGGTCATCAGCCGCGATCACCACGCCTATCTTGCCGGCGTGCTTGCCACTACAGCGGCCACCTGCGAGCGCATCGCGACCGAGGTCCGCAACCTGCAGAAGACCGATACACTCGAGGCCGAGGAGCCCTTCCGCAAGGGCCAAAAGGGCAGCTCCGCCATGCCGCACAAGCGCAACCCCATCACCATGGAGAAGGTCTGCGGTCTGTCGCGCGTCGTGAAGTCCAACGCCCAGGTCGCCTTCGACAACGTCGCCCTGTGGCACGAGCGCGACATTTCGCACTCTTCCGCCGAGCGTGTCGCCCAGGCCGATAGCTTCATCGCGCTTGACCATATGTTCCAGTGCCTCATTCGCGTTATCGACGGCCTGCAGCTGTATCCGGCCCGCATGATGGCCAATCTCAACAAGACCCGCGGCCTCATCTTCTCCTCCAAGGTCCTGCTTGCCCTCGTCGATACGGGTATCACCCGCGAGGATGCGTACGCCATTGTGCAGGAGAACGCCATGGCCACCTGGCACGAGGTGCAGGATTGTGTCTCTGGCCCCACCTTTAAGGAGCGTCTCGAGGCTGATCCGCGCTGCACCGTCAGCCAGGAGAAGCTCGACGAGATTTTTGATCCGTGGGACTTCCTCACCCGCATCGACACGGTCTTCGATCGCCTGGAGCAGCTCGAGTTCTAACTGATCGATTGGGGACGAAGTCAAACCGATCAGTTTACTTTCGGCCTCCGTTGAAGCTCGGCCTTTCAGCCCGAGCCCCGTTGGTAACGCGTTTATCAACGGGGCTTTTGCGTGGGAGCGTCGGGAAAGTCACACTTCAGCGGATGATGGTATATTGCAGAAATGTCGCTTGCCGTTAATTTGCCCCTTCTGGCAAACATTAGCTTGCAAGTGCTCGTTGGGGGGGGGTATCCTTAAGCCAATTTTAAGGTGTGGGAGAATGCTGCGTTTTTTCACGAGAGATTGGACTTAGGGGAATGAGAAAAGGGTTTTGGAGGATAGCCGCAGGCATCTGCGTTGCTTTAACGGCGGCAACGTTTGGGCTGACGGTGGCCGCCCCGCATGCGGATGCTGTCATGCTGGAGTCGCAGGATGGTTCCATGGGTGCATCGTTTCTCCCATACGATTCGTCTACAGGCGATGTGTGGTCAGAATTTGATGTCGCTGTTGGACAGACGGTGAAAGGAAGGCTTTCCTTTTTTAATAAAAATCACGAATGGGCGCCCATTGACCCCAGTGATATCGATATCACATCGTCTGATGAGGATATCGCTAAAGTGAGCTATAAATCACGTGATTGGGTGTTGACAATTAGTCCCACCAAAGTCGGCACAACGACTATAACCATGAAGAGCAGGGCTGACGAGAGTTTAAACGGTTCTCTTAAGATTAAGAGCGTGGCTAATGTCAATCCAATTAAGGTGAGTTTCGTATCCTATGACCAATCCGGTGCGACGACAACGACTGCAACGCTGGGTTACACGGATGATTGTCCGCAAAAATGCGGGAACACGCACTATGCATTGCTAGAGGGGACAGTTTACGTTCGCCCCAAGGACGAGACCCGTGCGGCTACATATTTTGAAATAAAGGAAGATCCCTCAAAGGATTCCAAAGTTCAGGCAAGGGTGAATTCGAATTATTATTCATATGGAACTTCTGAGCTAAGCGCTTCTTTGCAACTCGAGGCGTTGGCGAAAGATGCAAAAGAGGCCAAGGTTCTTGTCGACTATTGCAACGGCGAGACCGAGATGAAGAAGCTATGTGATGTTGTAACCGAGAATCAGGAGCCTGGATTCAATGAGCGTGGGAACAAAAAACAAAAGATGCTGGTTGGGGACAGCTCTTATCTGTCTGCCATTCTCAACGTTTCCCCAAATGAAGCACTGAAGGCATGCCAGCGTGCACATTGGGATTCGCTCGTTAGCTCTGTAACCTATTCTCTAGAAAGCAGCGATGTTGTTGAGCTTATCGATGGTGAAAACTCGTTTAAGGCAATAAAGCCTGGCACCGTTAAGGCTCATGCTCGTGATGGCCTTGGCAATGACCATCCCTTTGAGATAGAGGTTGTCGACCCTGCGGAAGTGAGCCTTTCGAAGGCTAAGTTTGTGTCGAGCGATTATACATTTCCCTGTGAGGTCAGTTCAGATAGTATATCCAAAGATTGGCTTTGGCTGGAATGTGACAGGGGGTTTGAATATCCAAAGGGCGTGCTGAGCAAAAGCGCTGAGGAATTGATGGACTCCTATGCCGGTGCAAAGTATTCTTTCACTTCAGATAATCCCGATGTCCTCGAGGTAAAAGGACCGATGTTTAATGGTGGCAGTTACTTGGGGTATTTAGTGCCTCATAGTTACGGCGATGCAACGGTTTCAATGTACTTGGGTGGTCGTCTCTGTGACACGATGACCGTTCATGTCGTTAAGCCTGGCGAGGAACCTGCAAAGACTGCGGTTTCCATTGCGGACAGCTACTCAACCTCCATGGATAAAGGCGCGACTCAGCAGCTGAAGGCAAAGGTCTCCCCTGATGACAAGGCCAGCCAGGTTGTTTGGTCCTCTTCCAACGAGAGCGTCCTTACCGTCGATGGCAACGGTCTTGTTACCGCTGTCGGTGACGGTAATGCTACTATCACGGCAACGGTTGATGGAGTCTCTGCAACCACGGATGCAATTACGGTAACCACTCCGGTCGTAAGGGTCTCGAGCGTCAGTCTCAGCGCGTCGAATCTTAAGCTTGCTGTGGGCGGTGAGCCCTCGACGTTGACCGCAACGGTTGAGCCCAACAATGCAACGAATAAGAATGTGTCCTGGTCTTCGAGTGACCCGGAGGTCGCTACGGTTGCGGACGGCGTCGTGACCCCGGTCAAGGCCGGCGCTGCCACGATCACCGTTACCACTGAGGACGGCGAGTATAGCGCCACGTGCAAGGTGACGGTTATTCAACCTGCAACAGGTATCACACTCGATAAGCAGAAGGTCACGCTTGTGGGCGCTGCAACCGAGCAGCTTAAGGCAACGGTCGTTCCCGCGGAGGCTGACCAGACGGTTGTCTGGAAGTCCAGTAACGAGAGCGTCGCTACGGTCGATCAAACCGGCAAAGTGACGTCTGTTTCCAAGGGCACCGCAACCATCACTGCTTCGACCGAAGATGGCGCCTATTCTCAGGATTGCACGGTGACCGTCTCTAATCCCGCAACGAGTCTTACAGTCGATCAGTCCTCCCTCAACCTTGCGAAGAGTGAAGAAGGTACCGTAAAAGCCTCTCTTGCCGGAGCCCTAGCAGGTGAGGTCGACGAGACCAAGCTCGCTCTGGATGACACGGGTGCCTCGAAGGCATTTAAGGTTGTCGACAACGGCGATGGCTCCTACACCGTCACTGCCCTCAAGACTGGTTCCGGTTCATTCGCCATCACCGCGGGGTCGCTCTCCCAGACCGTTTCGGTGAGCGTGACCAATCCCGCCCAGAAGGTTGAGCTCAACAAGACGAACCTTTCCTTTACCGTAGGCGACGCCTCCGCAAAGCTCTCCGCAACGGTGGCTCCTGCAGATGCAGACGATACAACGGTGAGCTGGACCTCCAGCGACTCGTCGATCGCTACGGTCAAAGACGGCGTCGTGACGCCGCTTAAGGCCGGTACCGCCACGATCACCGCTGCCTGTGGTGACAAAACAATGACCTGTACCGTTACTGTGGCGGCGAGGACCATTGCGGGCGTTGCAGGTAGCGACGGAACGGACGTTAGCGTAAGCGCCGAGAACAATGCCGCTGCCGGCATTGCCCAGAACAACAGCATCTCTCTTGTGGTCGAGGAGCCGAAAAATCTTACCGACGCCGCCAATGCTACAATTTCCGGCCTTGAGCAGGGGAGTACCAAGGTTGCCGATAAGCTCGATATCAAGCTTCTCAAGGACGGCGAGGTTATCGAGGACTACGAAGGCATGTCCTTCATCGTCCGTGTCAAGATGACTGCTGCCATGAAGGCGCTCACCAATCTCAAGGTGCTCTACGTTGCCGAGGATGGTTCTACTCAGGCTATGGATACGTGGACCGAGGGCGACTACCTCTGCTTCCGCACGAGCCACTTCTCGACGTACGTGGTGACGGGCGAGGAGGCCAAGGGGGAGCCGACTCAGCCCGCGCGGCCCGCGACGCCGTCCCAGCCCGGTCAGCAGACGACGACCAAGGTAACCAAAAAGTCTGCTAAGACTACTAAGGGTACGCTCGCCAACACGGGCGACCAGGCCCTTGCTGTCGCCTTTATTATGGCCGTTGCCGGCGCTTCGCTGATTGCCTTCGCGCTTATGCGCAAACGTCTCGAGCGTTAGGGCGCCCCTCTCGTTTAAGCGCGACCTTTCAGTCCAAGCCCCGTTGGTAACTCGTTTTACCTACGGGGCTTTTACGTTAAAGACTTCAGCCCGTGTGTCGCGTGCAGTGCGGCGCGCCGGAAACCGCCAGATACGCGGTCGGCGCCAACGGCCTGAACGAGGCAGCGGTCGGGGGTGCATTCGGGAGCAGCTGAGCTTCGAGTAGGGTTGACCTAATTCGACCGCCTGCGGATGCATTTCAGCCATTGGCGCCTTGCCCGTTTTGGGCAAGGCGCTTTTTTTCACTGCCGCACTGGCCCCCTGGTAATAAAATGAACCTTATCTGCTGTTTCGATGAAAAGAGTCGTGTGCCCAGACGTATCAAACGAGGCGCTATCGTCTCGTCCGTGCTCATACTCCTTGTTGCCGTTTGTGCGGTCGCCCTGACGTATGCCGTTCGAAGCAGTTCTACCCCATCGAGTGAATCCGATAAAGATCTCCCGGAACTCAAAATTGGCGTTACGGATAACGATCCCTATGTGTATATCGATACCACGGGCGACTACGCTGGTATCGATATCGATATCGATATCGCACGCGAGGCTTGCAAACGTGCGGGGCTCAGGCCGCAATTCATCGACATATTTTGGAATGACCGCGATCGCCTGCTTAAAAACGGCGATATCGATTGTCTGTGGTGCGACTATTCGCCCTGTTATCGCGAAGACGATTATTACTGGACCGAGCCGTATCTAACCGTGACGGTTTCGGTTGCCGCCAAGAAAACGAGTGGTATCAAGTCCTTGGCGTATCTCGATGGCAGCAAGACTGTTGCGGTGATTGCCGGTTCGGTGAGTGAACGCCGATTGCTTGCAGGCGATCTGGAAATCTCGCCGGACGTGAACATCAAATCATATGGCTCTGCCGAACTTTGCAAAGCCGCCCTCGTCAAGGGGTATGTTGACTGTTGGATGGCGGACGCTCGGTCGCTTGATTGCCTTGGCGCTCAGTATCCCGGCCTGTATCGTGTGTTCGCCGACAATGTTATGACGGTTGACCTGGGCGTTGCGTTTAAGGACGGCTATGAGGGGGAGTACGTCAAAAACCTCAATACCGTGCTGTTCGAGATGGATCGAGATGGCACGACTGAGCGCATTGTGGGCAAGTACAAGGCGGGGGCGACGACGGACGGGCAAGGAGCGGAATCATGACAAATGATGAGCGCCGCTTACGCCGAAAGGCATTAGTCACCGCGGCTATCTGCGTTGTGGCCAGCGCTGCTTTGTTGGGTCTGCTGTATGTGGTCGGCACGCATCGCTGTCTCGATAAAACGCTTGGGTTTGGCCAGGAAACCATGGTGTTTTTAAAAAACGCCTGCGAAAAATATGACCGATATGAACAGGGAAGAAAAACCGAGGCGACGAACAATTTGGATGCCGCGCTCGAGTCGTTTGCGACGTTCTTGCCACCTGATCACGTTGAAGTCAACGATGACCTCGTCGAGGAGTACGTCCATACCGAGCACCTTTCGGGAATGTTGGTCATGGACGCCGACAGCCATATGACCGCTCATTACGATATCGACGGTCGCGATCCGCTGATGCTGTGGCGAGAGGAGCTTGCCTGTTCGTCGGTCGCATCGATGTACCGAGGCTCCAAGGTGTCCTACTCGACGGTCGTAGAGCGTCGAGATGTTGACTTTGCCGTGAGTGTTGTTCCGTACGGTGATGGCGTAGCACTGGGGTATCGATCGCTTGCGCCCGAGCCCACCGATGATTATTCGTATACGATCGCCGACGTGCTCGTGAACAACACATTCCATCAGAGCCCAACGGTGTTCGTGATGCGCGATGCACAAATCGTTTCTTCAAACGATTCGACCGTCGATATAGCTCTCGCCCGGCTTCTTGCCGATAGCGGAATTGATTGGAAAGACGAAGGCTTATCACGTGTCGAATATCGGGGAAGTACCTGGTATGCCGTGCGTGCGGCGTATAAGGACTATCGCCTGTTTGCGCTCTATCCCAAATCTGAGGTCATGTCGGGCAGGATTTCATTTATCACTGCCGGCGTACTGGCGTTCCTGGTGTTTTTGGTTGTAGTGCTGTTGGTGCGTATCGTCGCCGATCGTCGCAATTTGGCCGAAAAGGACAAGCAGCTCGGCATCATCAATGCCATCAGTACCACGTATGAGTCGACCCTCCTGTTGCATCTCGACACGCTTGAGATCGAGGGGATTAACATGTCGCCATCGTTGGCGAAGATATTTGCCGAGCACTCCGAGGCATATGACTTTTTTGCAACGGTTTGCCGAGACATTGTGAGTCCCGAAAGTCGCGAGGCGGTCATGGAGCTCTTAGATATAAAGACGCTTCGGGATCGTATGGAGGGCGTGCCGTACTTGGATGCCGAGGTACGAGACTGCCGAGGTACGTGGTATTCGCTGCAGGTTGTTCCACAGCGCCGCGATGAGCGGGGTCGACTGGAATCGGTCGTCGTGGCAACGCATAACATCTCGATGACAAAGCGCGCCGAGGAGCTTTCTTTCCAGGACAAGCTGACGGGACTTCGCAATAGAAATTACCTTGAGTCCCTTGGCGACGACCTGGTGAACGAGTCCCTGCCCGTGAGTGTGATCATGATGGACTGCAATTTCCTCAAGCGTACCAACGATCTCTACGGTCACGAAATGGGCGATGAGCTGCTACGGCGTACGGCGTCTGTATTGAGGCGGGCGGCAGGCGAGAAATTTGTGCCTATGTGCATTGGTGGCGACGAGTTCTTGCTGATTTGCCCTCACACCGATCGCGAATCCGCATGTGAAGTAGTGCAAGATCTTCGCCTCAGCCTTGCTGCTGCGAGCGATGAGGTGCTGACAGTCAGTGCGTCGTTTGGCGTCGCGACGGCAGAGGCGCCCGGTTATACACTGACCGAGATTTACCACATCGCTGACCACAACATGTATCAAGAGAAACGAAAAGTCCACGCTCGGGAAGCAGATTGCTAGTATTGCTACCGCCGGTTTGCGCATTGGGGAATGTTGAATCGGTGCCCGCGATACTTTATCGGTTCGGACGGGGGATAATAGACGTCTGAAATTGCTTTACGAGAGGGGAACGCAATGATTAGTTTTGATTACAAGCCTCAGGGCGTATGCACTCGCAATATCCACCTTGACCTGTCCGATGACGGCAACAAGGTGGTGGGCGTCGAGTTTACCGGTGGCTGCAACGGCAATCTCAAGGCTATCTCTAAGCTGGTCGAGGGTGCTCCTGCCGATCGCGTCATCGAGGTTCTCGCTGGTAATACCTGCGGTATGAAAAAGACTTCTTGCGCCGATCAGCTCACGCGCGCTATCGAGGCCGCTCGCGCCGAGATCGCCTAATGAGTATCGCCGACCACGTCAAGAACGGAATATCGCGCCGCGGCTTTGTGCTCGGAGGGGCTGCCGCGGGCGCTGCCACGGTGCTTGCCGGATGCTCAAAGAAAACGGGTACCAGCGACGATGCTGCCGGCGAGCCACAGGTTATCAAAGACGACTCAAAGATCGTCTCGATTACGGATGAGTATGAGGCCGTCGATATCGATCTTGAGCCCATGGCGACATGGACATTGCCCTTGGGTACGCTGCTGTACTACTGCGACGGCGATTACGCCGCGGCGATGATGGCCCCGGCGTCTGCGCTGCATGCCAACACGCTTGGCGTGCTCAACTTGGGCGACGGCTCGCTCACGACGCTCATCGAGGATCCTATCGAAGGTGCGGGGTATTCGTTTTACGATGTCCGCGCCGGCGATGGCGTGTTTGCGTGGGTTGAGATGAACTTTGCCAATTCATCGTGGAAGCTCTACGCTCAAAATCTGTCGGGCGCTTCGCTCTCTGGCGACGTGGTTGAGCTCGATCGGGGTGGCAAGGACTATGATCCGCCACTGTTCACGGCGTTCGGGTCATCAGTCATCTGGTATAAAATGCCTTCGGCAGGCGGCAATAAAACGAGTAGTGATTCGTTTTGCTATCGTCGCTCGCTTGATGAATCCAAGGCCGAGACAATTTGGAAATCGACGGGCCGCTTTGCATCAGCCCCGCGTGCGAGCGACGGCATTTTGACCATCTCGCCGCGTGTCCGCAACGACGAGGGCGTCTACTACGGCATAACGGCAATCGATCTGACCGACGGCAACAACACCAAACGTGCCCAGCTAGTCCTTCCCTCGTCAGTCTCGCCTTTCGAGGCCGTATATATGGGCGATACCTTCGTGTTTTCTATCGAGGCGACCTATAGTGGCGTGGGCAGCCTGGGCAACATGGGCACGTATATCGGTAATGAGGGAGGGCCATACCTCTTTCTGTCCCGCGAGCCGCTCGCATGTGCTGCCGGCAAGAAGAATAAATATCTCGTTAAGGTACAGGCATCGCATTTTCTCATCGACACCTCTGCCAAGACCTATGGCTCGCTGTTGTCGCCCGACCGCGCTTTGGAATATGGCGATTATCCAGCTACGGCGGGAAAATCGGACTCATTCCTTACGTACGCCACGGTGCGCAACAGCCAGGGTATACCCGAGACGGTCACCGCACGCCTATTCTCTCTTTAAGCTTAGAGGGGTTAAAAAGGCGCCAACAGGGGAATAAACGCGTTGTAATTGTGAGTACCGCCCGCCGAGCTGCCGCGTCATAGTGGCATCCGGCGGGCTCAGGTGCGTTAAAATGGGCTTGTTCTTAGCTGATTGAGACAGGGGGGCCGTGTTATGGCTTCAGATGCAAAAAAGATTCTGCTGGTCGAGGATGAGAAGGCAATCCGTGACGCCGTCGCTGCCTATCTCGAGCGCGAAGGCTACTGGGTTGTGGGTGTCGGCGACGGCCAGTCCGCGATCGAGGAGTTCGAGAAGCATCAGTTTGACCTGGTCGTGCTCGACCTTATGCTCCCCAAGATCCCCGGCGAGCGCGTTTGCCGCACCATTCGCGATACCTCGGATGTCCCCATCATCATGCTGACTGCCAAGGGCGAGATCGAGGACCGTATTATCGGTCTTGAGCTCGGCGCCGACGACTATCTGATTAAGCCGTTCTCGCCGCGCGAGCTTGTCGCGCGCGTTCGCGCTTTGTTCCGCCGTGCCCATCAGGCCGACGAGCCAGCCGTCGAGGTACTCGACTTCGGCGATCTGGTCATCGATATCTCGGGCCACAAGATTTTGGTCGAGGGCAAGGAAGTCGACCTGACGGCTTCCGAGTTTAAGCTGCTCACCACGCTTGCCCGTCACCCCGGTCGCGTCTACAACCGCATGGAGCTGGTTGAGAAGGTGCTCGGCTACGACTTTGAGGGCTATGAGCGCACCATCGATAGCCACGTGAAGAACCTTCGCGCCAAGCTGGGCGATGATCCCAAGAAGCCCAAGTGGCTCTACACCGTCCACGGTGTCGGCTATCGCTTCGAGGCTCCGGCCAAGACCGATAAGTCGGACGAGAAATAGGGAAATCACATATGACACCTGCGCGCTTTGAAATCGGACAAAAGCACAAGCAGGAGAGCGAGGCGGGTTCCAAGGTTAGTTGGAACACGCCTCGTTCCGATTCACGGCCAACGATGAGCTATCCCTCGCGCATGGCACTTGCTTTTGCTCTGACATCGCTCATGACGGTATTGGTGCTGGTGGGCGTGGTCTCTGTTGTGTGGGGCACGGTCTTTTCGGATTACACGCGCTCCAATATCGTCGAAATCGCAAATTCCGCTGCCGAAAAGCTTGCGACGTCGTATGAGGAAAACGGCAATTGGACTGCGGGCGAGCTACGTACGGTCGCGACATCGAGTTTGGTGTCCGACGATTTGGGTATGCAGGTCGTCAACAAGAAAGGCGTTGTCGTTTATGACGACTCATGGCCTTCGGCAAGCGCGACCGCCGATGTGCGCGAGAACGAATCGCCGTCGAGCAGCTCGAGCGGGAAAAAAGCATCGCATAGTCCGGTCTCGTCGGCTCCCACCGGCTCCGATAGCGTTGCAAACGTCGAAATCATAACGTCTTCCGGCGAGCATGTCGGACAAGTAAAGCTGTGGGCCATCGGCTCCGATGCCTTGCTCACCAAGGCAGATTCTGCGTTTAGGGAGAAGACCTTTAACGCCATGGCCCTTGCTGCGGTTGTTGCAGTTTGCATTTCGGTCGTTATCGGATCACTCGTGTCGCGCATGCTCACCAAGCCGATTCACCGTATTACCAGCACGGCCAAGCAAATTCGCGATGGCGATCTGTCCGCTCGTACTGGTTTGCGCGGCGATGACGAGATTGATCAGCTGGGTGAGACCTTCGATGAGATGGCCACTTCGCTCGAGAAGGATATGAAACACGAGAAGCGCCTGACCTCAGACGTGGCTCACGAACTTCGTACTCCGCTTATGGCCATGCTCGCGACAGTCGAAGCCATGCAGGATGGGGTGTATCCCACCGACGACGAGCATCTGGAAACCGTTGCATCCGAGACACGTCGCCTGGCCCGTCTGGTGCAGCAGATGCTCGATCTATCGCGCATGGAAAACAGCACAGCGCCGCTCAACCTTGAGCCGGTGGACATGGTTCCCTTCGTGCGTTCCATCGTCAACGCTCAGGAGCGCCTGTTTGTTGACCGCGATCTGCGCTTGCGCTTTGCAGATGAAACCCAGGGTCACGACGATGTCGTCGAAGCCGATCCCGACATGATCACACAATGCGTCATCAACCTCATGAGCAACGCCATGCGCTACACCCCCGAGGGCGGTTGGGTTGTGGTGTCGGTGCTCAGCGACCGCAAACATGTCAGCATTGCCGTTTCGGATACCGGTATCGGTATTGCCAAGGACGATCTATCGCGCATTTTCGGTCGTTTTTGGCGTGCCGATGCCAGCCGCGCCCGCGAAGCTGGAGGCCTGGGCGTTGGCCTCGCCGTGACCAAGCAGATCGTCGAGCGTCACCATGGCTACATATCCGTGGAGTCGGAGCTTGGAAAGGGTACGACTTTTACAATTCATCTTCCCCGCGAGCACACGGCGGACGCGGCATCTACTACAATGGAGCACTAGCTTTTCGCTATTCGGTGAAGGAGGGGCCGCGTCCCTGCCGCTCCGAGTTTGCGAAAACATGCGGGAAAGAACCCGCATTTCTGTCGTATTTAGGTAAGGAGTGACTCACGTGACAACGATGGAGCGTCGTCCGGATTCCCGTGGCAAGGTTCGTGATATCTACGATGCCGGTGAAAACCTGCTGATGGTCGCCACCGACCGCATTTCTGCGTTCGACTTCATTCTTCCCGACGAGATTCCGTTTAAGGGAGAGGTGCTCAATCGCATCTCGGCATTCTGGTTCGATAAGTTTGCCGACATCGTCCCCAACCATCTCGTCTCCATCGACCCGGCGGATTTCCCCGAGGAGTTTGCTGAGTATCGTGACTACCTCGCTGGCCGCGCCATGCTGGTTAAGAAGGCCCAGACGATTCCTATCGAGTGCATCGTCCGCGGCTATCTGACCGGTTCGGGCAAGAAGACCTACGACGAGAACGGCACCGTCTGCGGCATCCAGCTGCCTGAGGGCCTGACCGAGGCTTCCAAGCTTCCCGAGCCGCTGTTCACGCCGTCCACGAAGGCCGAGATCGGTGACCACGACGAGAACATCTCGTTCGAGCGTTGCTGCGAGATCGTGGGCGAGGACATCGCCACGCAGATTCGTGACCTGTCTCTCAAGATCTACAAGGCTGCCGCCGAGTATGCAGCGACCCGTGGCATCATCATCGCCGACACCAAGTTTGAGTTTGGTGTCATAGATGGCAAGGTCACGCTGATCGACGAGTGCCTCACGCCCGACTCCAGCCGTTTCTGGCCTGCTGCCAGCTACGAGGAGGGCAAGATCCAGCCTAGCTACGACAAGCAATTCGTCCGCAATTGGCTCAAAGCCAACTGGGATATGACGGGGAAGACCCCGCACCTGCCCGCCGAGGTCATCGATGGCACGTCCGAGCGCTATCGCGAGGCCTTCCAGATCATCACGGGCTCCCAGTTCACAAGCATGAAGGAGAACGCGTAAGTGAGTACCCGCAGCGCCACGAACAAGCGCACGCAATCCCACGAGGTTACCGGGGTTGCGCGCAAGTCCGCCGCATCCGCCAAGCCCGCTCGTCAGGCAGCGAGTTCTGTTCACGTCGTGCCAGCATCATCCAAGGCACGCCGCAAGGAGCTGGAGAAGGGCGAGAGCCTCGAGGGCCTCTCTAAAGAGGAGAAGCGCGCCCGCAAGGCTAAGCAGCGCGCCAAGGAGGACCGCATCTACACGGTGTCGAATATCCTCCTCAAGCAGGATGAGGACTACACCAAGCGCCGCCGCATCTGGTGGGCCGTGCTCGCCATCGGTATGGTGCTCGTCGTGGCCATTTGGGCTTCGCTGTACTTCGCTCCCGCTGGCATGGTGTCCAGCCCCGTCCAGATGGTCGGCATCGTTTTGTCTTACGTCGTCATTCTGGGCGACTTCATCTACGACTTCGTTCGTATTCGTCCCCTGCGCAACATGTACCGCACGCAGGCCGAGGGCATGTCCGAGAACAAGCTCAACGCCCTTATCGAGCGCTCGGCTGCCGAGGAGGACAAGAAGGACTCCAAGAAGAAGTAGCGTTTGCATGCATACTTATCGCTAAGATATAAGGCGCGTCGTTTTTGCGGCGCGCCTTTTTACTGTTCTATAGATAGATGGAGTGGCACATGATTCGAGCTGCCCTGACGGTCGAAGAGGCTCTGGAGGGCATGAAGGCCCTAGAGCCCAAGATTAAAAACTATGCGCGCCTGGTTGTCCGCAAGGGCGTAAACGTCAAGCCCGGTCAGGAGGTTGTCGTTCAGTCTCCGGTCGAGTGCGCGCCGTTTGCGCGCGTGGTGGTCGCGGAGGCCTATGCCTCCGGTGCCGGTCACGTGACGGTTATTTGGGCCGATGACGCCGTGACGAGGCTCACGTACGAGCATGTCGAGAAAAGCTATTTTGAGCAGACGCCCGAGTGGAAGCGCCTGCAGCTTGATTCACTGGCCCAGGATGGTGCCTGCTTTATCTTTATCGAGGGTGCGGACCCTGCCGCTCTTAAGGGCATCGATCCCGCTAAGCCTGCTGCAGCTTCTAAGGCAAGGAACACGCAGTGCAAGGTCTTCCGCCGCGGACTGGACTACAACATCAACCCGTGGTGCATCGCCGGCGCGCCGGTCGTTGCCTGGGCGCGCGAGGTGTTCCCGGGAGACGCCGATGAGGTTGCAATCTATAAGCTGTGGAATGCGATTCTGCATACCGCTCGCGCCGATGGCCAGGACCCGGAGAGCGACTGGGAACTCCATGACGCCGCATTCGAAAAGAACCTGCGTTTCCTGAACGACAATCGTTTCGACTACCTGCATTACACCTCGGCAAATGGAACCGATCTGACGATTGGCATGACGAAAGGTCACGAGTGGGCCGGCGGCAAGGGCAAGACGCCCGATGGGCACCCCTTCTTCCCCAACATTCCCACCGAGGAAGTCTTCACCTCGCCTGATCGTATGCGTGCCGACGGTATCGTGTATTCGGCTATGCCGCTCATTCACCACGGTAACAAGGTTGACGATTTTTGGATTAAGTTCGAGGCGGGCCGCGTAGTGGACTACGATGCCCGCGTGGGTAAGGCGACGCTTGCGAGCATTATTGACACCGATGAAGGTGCCGCTCATCTGGGTGAGGTCGCGCTTATCTCCAAGAACACGCCGATCCGTGAAAGTGGCGTTCTATTCTATGACACGCTCTATGATGAGAACGCTAGCTGCCATCTCGCGCTGGGTGTCGGTTTCCCCGAATGCATCGAGGGTGGGTATGACATGTCCAAGGAGGAGCTCCTGGAGCATGGCGTTAACGTCTCGAGCACGCACGTCGATTTTATGATCGGCACGGACGATATCGATATTACGGGCATTACGCCTGATGGACGTGAAGTTGTGATTTTCCAGAACGGCCAATGGAGTTGGGAATAGCCCCAGACCGTGGTACAATGCCACCCGCGGGCCGTTAGCTCAGCTGGCAGAGCAGGGGACTTTTAATCCCAAGGTCCAGGGTTCGAACCCCTGACGGCCCACCATAGAATAGAAAAGCGACTGGCGGATGCCGGCCGCTTTTTTGTTGCCGCGACATGGGTTCGAACCCGAAAGGGCGCGGAGCTGAGTAAACGCGTGAGCGTTTGCCAGCGCAGCGCGCAAGGCGCGAAGCGCCGCAGCGGCCGTCTGCAGAGCAGGCCGAACCTCTGACGGCCCACCCAAAGAAAGGAAAACGAAATGAAAACAGATAGATACGGAATTAGCGGCAGCACATTAAAGATAATAGCGGCCATTTCGATGGTTCTCGATCATGTAAGCAGGATCGTCCTGACCAATGGAATCATGACTCACGCATCGTACAATCAGATATCAGACGAACAGTGGGCGATTCTAAGCGAGGCTTCGGATGTGCTTCATGTTCTTGGCAGGATTGCATTTCCCTTATTTTGCTTTTTGATAGTTGAGGGATTTTTGCATACTCATGACATAAAGAGGTACCTGCGAAATATGCTTGTCTTCGCAATCATTGCGGAGCCCATATACGATTTCGTTCAAACCGGGCAACTATTTGACCTTCGGCAACAAAATGTTATGTGTGAGCTCCTGCTTTGCTTGGTCTTCTTGATAATTCTGGAAAAGATACAAAGCCTTTCAAAATGGAAGAGGTACATCGCAGAAACTGCTCTGATTGTTTTGACAGCACTGGCAGCTGAATACACTAAACTAGATGGCGGTGTGTATGGCATTCTGCTTGTGGCTGCATTCTATTTATTCCACGACAGCAAGGCCAAGATGTTCTTTGCTGCAGTATGCGCAGTGCTCCTTTCGTCATGCCATATAGTTGGCGGCGGATTTGAGTTTGCTACAGCTAATATATTTAATCCTGATGTTGCTGCCGCGGTCGTTTCGTTGCTGCTTATCAATCTTTATAATGGCAAGCGAGGGCTGAAGCTCAAATATTTCTTCTACATTTTCTATCCGGCTCATCTTGCTCTGCTTTATGGTGTCTCACTTATTGTTTTGAACTGTCTTTAAAAACTCTCAAACAAGTCTCTGAAAGCAGAACTAAATTGACCCTAAGACTGCTTGTGAATTTCCGGAAGACCTGTGAGATACGAGGATAGACAACGAGGGCTGTAGAAAGATGCTTCGAAAGCATGAATGGCAGCGAGAAAATGAGTTCGGAAGAACCCCTCTGGATGCTCCAGCATAGAATAGAAAGCGATCGGCTCCGGCTGGTCGCTTTTTTGTTACCGATGCACGGTTCGAACCCGAACTTCTATATATAGGAACGCTTGGCGAACAAAACCTGCCTTTTACCGACGGGAAACAAATAACCGATGCTTTTGGAGTAAAGTGGCGCTCCAGAGATGACCGATGCCTCAACATCTATAAACCAGCTGGTCACCGCCAATATCAGAAGCTGATGCTTCAGTTATAACCTCAGTGACGTGACTGAGGGACCTATTCATTTGTGAACAAAATATGGAGTGCGCGATTCCCGCCCCCGGCGCCCC
>NZ_QSCW01000001.1:374539-374885 GCF_003463445.1 Collinsella sp. OF02-10 | reverse complement strand
CTCGCCATCGAAATTTATCGATGGCCTATTTCAGACTGTAATGGGGTTGAATTCGCCCGGGGGCACCAGAGATTGATCGAGCCCGGTACACCGCCACGGTGCCGGGCTCTTCTGGTTCATGCCATGTCAAAAACGAAGCGCCCGCTTGCTGGGGGAGCAAGCGGGCGCCTGTGAGGGAATATGTTTGCGGCGAGAGCCGTAATGGGACGGTCAATGCGTTTCGATTTTAATTGACTGCCTAATAAACGTAGCAAGCGTTTTTGCCATCTGCTTTACGGTCGACCGATTGTGGTCGAGATTTCTTTGATTGTTTGTGAGGGATAAACATACCGAGCGTATCAAATAC
>NZ_QSCW01000001.1:324332-374529 GCF_003463445.1 Collinsella sp. OF02-10 | reverse complement strand
AGGCGGGCGCCTGTGAGTGAATATGTTTGCGGCGAGAGCCGTAATGGGCGGTGGGGTGGCGACTAGTTGACCGTACCGGAATCGTCGCCCGTGCCCGAGCCCGAACCCGAACCCGAGCCAGAAAGTGCGACCGTCAGCGTAATCGTGCTGTCGGTAGACTGCTTGCCGGTGGGGGAGACGCCCGTAACGGTGGCGTTTTCGTTGCCGCTCACGGGGTTACCGTTCTGATCGCAGAATGCGATGTTGTAGAACCCGGCGTTGTTGAGCGCGGTAACGGCGGCGGAGATGCTCTTGCCGTACAGGTTGCCCGGAACGCTGGCTTTGCCGGACTTCTTGGCAATGACGACGGTAATCGTGGCGCCAGGCTTCTGCTTGCCGCTGGGGTTCCAGCTAATCACGGTGCCCTCGGTAACCGAATCGTTCTCCTGGTAGCTCACGTCGACGCCAAAGCCTGCCATATCGAGGGCGTTGCGCGCCTGGGCCTCGGTCATGTCGGTCAGATCGGGGACGGAGGTGGTGTCAGGACCGCTGGAGACCTTGTACGAGATGGTCGTGCCCTTCTCGACTTCCTTACCGGGTTTGGTGCCCTGCTCAAAGACCTGGCCCTCATCGGCCTCGTTGGCCTCCTCGGAGGCGTTGCCCTTCAGGCCAACGCTTGCCAGCGCGGCTTCTGCCTGGTCCTTGGTCAGGCCGACAAGCTGGGGAACCTCAACCTTCTCGGAGGGCTTGGGGCCCTTGGAGATTACCAGGTTCACCTTGGTGCCCTTGGCCTTCTTGGTTTTGCCGTTGGGCGTCTGCTCGGCGACCTTGCCCTCGTCGATATCGTCGTTGTAGCTTTGGTCGATGGTGCCGACCTCGAGGCCGGCTTCCTTGATCTGCTCGACGGCAGTCTGCTGGTCCTTGCCCAGCACATCGGGCACGGTGACCTGCTCGCCGCCAAAGAGTCCTGTGGCAAAGGCCACCACGATGCCGATGACGGCAACGGCTGCCACCACGGCGGCGATGATCTTGTTCTTGTTGGATTTGGGCTTTTCGACCTCGTAGGAGCCGGTGGAGCCCGAAACCGAGCTACGGGCGGTATTCTGGCCGCTCATGCCCGAGACGGGACGCACCATAGCGCGCGTCTGATCGGAAAGCTCGCGAGTCTTGGTGGCGCCCAACTCACCGGGGGCACCGATGATGCGTGTGGGCTTCGAGATGTTTACGGCACGGCCCGACAGGTAGCTGTTGAGCACCTGACGAAGCTCGTCGGCGGTCTGGAAGCGGTTTGCCGGGTCCTTCTCCATGCACTTGAGGATGATGCGCTCAAGGTCGGCGTCGACACCGGAGTTGATCTGGCTCGGTGGAATAGGCAGCTCGTTGACCTGCTTGAGTGCGACCGAGATAGCGTCGTCACCGTCAAAGGGAACGCGGCCGGTGGCGCACTCATACATCACGACGCCCAGCGAGTAGATATCCGAGGTGGGGCCGAGGTCCTGACCACGGGTCTGCTCGGGGCTGACGTAGTGGGCGGTTCCCAGCACGTTGTTGTCTTGCGTGAGGTGGCTGTTCTTGGCGCGCGCGATGCCAAAGTCCATCACCTTGATGTTGCCGTCGGGCAGCACCATGATGTTCTGCGGCTTAATGTCGCGGTGGATGATCTCGTGCTTGTGGGCGACCGAAAGCGCGGAGCTGATCTGCGAGCCGATCTGGGCGACCTTCTTGGGGTCGAGGGCGCCGTGGCTCTTGATGCCGCTCTTAAGGTCGGTGCCGCGCAGGTACTCCATGACGATGTAATAGGTGTCGCCGTCCTTGCCCCAATCGTAGACGCCCACGATATAGGGGGAGGAGAGACCGGCTGCTGCCTGGGCCTCCTGCTTAAAGCGTGCGGCGAAGGTTGCGTCGCCAGCATACTGCGGCAGCATGATCTTGACGGCTACCGTGCGGTCGAGGACCTGGTCCTGCGCACGGTAGACGGTCGCCATACCGCCTGTCCCCACCTTATCCTTGAGGAGGTATCTTCCCCCGAGGACCCTCTGTTCCATTCCTGCTCCTAACATAACTATTCGCTCAACGATGTGTGTAGTACCTACGATGTGGCCGCTGGGGCCGTGTGGCGCGTTGCCGCTAACTCTTCGGCCGCGGCGCGCCTCGGGTGTCCGATTCGATCATGGGCATCACGCTCCCTGTGCGGCGAGCGCCGCGGTCAGGACGATGCCGGCAATCTTGGCCGCCTTGACGTCGTGTTTGTCGTAATCCTCCAAGGCCACCGAGATGGCGACCGTGGGTGAATCGTAAGGTGCAAAGCCAACGAACATCGAGTTGACGTTGGTGCCGCCGGTCTCGGCCGAGCCGGTCTTGCCGGCGACCTTGACGCCGGGGACCTGGGCATCGGTGCCGGTACCGGACTGGACGACGGCGAGCATGGCCTGCTTGACCTGGTCGGCCGTGGCGGAGCTGACGGCCTGACCCAGCGAGCGGGACTGCGTGGTCTTGACCACAGTTCCGTCCGGGGCGAGTACCTGGGCTACAAAGTACGGGTCCATGACCACGCCACTGTTAGCGATGGCGGCGGCAATCACGGCGTTTTGCATGACGGTGGTCTGCGGCCCGGGCGTGTGGTCCATGCCGACAGGCTGGCCGGCGCCGGCCCAGGCGGTCTCCCACTCGGTCATGAGCGACGGGTCGGCCATGATGGAGGCCGCGGAGGTCAGGTCTTGGCCGAGCTTTTGGCCGTAGCCAAAGGCGTTGGCAAACTGCACGAGCGTGTTTGCGCCAACTTCGTTTGCCACCTGGCCAAAGACGACGTTGGAAGACACGGCAAAGGCCTGCTGCAGGCTGATGGTGCCGTAGCTCTCGTTGGCATAGTTGGTGACCGGCGCGTTGCCGATGTCCATGGAGCCGGGCGCCTGGTAGGTGCTGGTAAGGCTGGCGGTGCCGGTCTCGAGTGCCGCGGAAAGCGTAACGACCTTAAACGTGGAGCCCGGCGTGTACAGCGCGTCCATGGCGCGATTGTACATAGAGCCGTCCTCGCCGCCGCCAGCCTGCAGCAGGGCGTCGATGTTGGTGTTGTCGTAGGTGGGCGAGCTGGCACATGCGAGCACCGCGCCGGTACGCGGGTCGATGACCACTACAGCGCCCTTAAAGCCCTTGAGCGCCTGCTCGGCCGCCGTCTGGATACGCGAGTCGATGGTGAGCTTGGCGGTGTTGCCCGGCTGGGTCTGGCCCGCGAGCGACGCGATGGCGTTGTTCCAGCTGGAGTAATCCTTGGAGCCGGTGAGCGTGTCGTTCATGACGCTCTCGATGGCGGTGGTGCCATACTGCTGGCTCACGTAGCCAACCACGTGCGCTGCCAGGTTGCCGTTGGGGTAGGAGCGTACGTAGGTGCCGTCCTCCTGCTGCAGCGACTCGGCCAGCGTCACGCCATCGGACGTGATGATGGAGCCGCGCTGGATGTACTTGGAGCGGGCGATGGTGTGGTTGTTGGTCGGCATGTCCTGATAGTCCTTGGCCTTGATGACCTGGACATAGGTGAGGTTGCCGATAAGGATGGCGAACAGCGCCGTAAAGGCGAGCACCGCACGGGTTAGACGGTTGGCGAGCGCAACGCGGCCGAGCACACCGGATTCAGGCGTGTCGAGCAGGCGACGGCGCATGCGCGAGCCGACGGAATGGCTGCCGCTGCCGTAGGAAGACGAGGTGGCAAAGCGCGTGCCCGTCGGGGCGGCGGCAGATGCGACCTGATCATCGGTGATGGCGGCCATAGTGCCGGTGCCGGTAAGCTCTGCCTCGCGTCCGGTCGCCTCGTCACCGGCGCGCAGCAGGAGCGCGACGATGATAAAGCTTGCCAGCAGCGAGGAACCGCCCTGGCTCATAAAGGGCAGGGTGACGCCGGTCAGCGGGATCAGGCGGGTAACGCCACCCACGATCAAGAAGGCCTGGAAGCTGATGGCGGCCGTAAGGCCCGTGGCGCTAAAGGCGGCGAGGTCGGATTTAGCGCGGGCAGCCGTGGTGAGGCCACGCACGGCAAAGAGCATAAACAGGATGAGCACGGCGCCGCCGCCCAAAAGGCCCATCTCCTCGCCGATGGCAGAGAAGATAAAGTCGGACTCGACGACAGGGATGTTGTTGGCCATGCCGTTGCCGATGCCAACACCGACCAGACCGCCATCGGCAAGCGAGAAGAGCGACTGGACGATCTGGTAGCCCTGGCCCTGGGCGTCCTTAAACGGATCGACCCAAACCTGGAAACGCACCTGAACGTGAGACAGGAACTTGTAGGCGCCCACGGCTCCGACGGCTAAGAGCGCAAGGCCGATAACGACATACGAAAAGCGCCCCGTGGCAACGTAGAGCATCAGCAAGAAGATGGTGTAGAACAGCACGGCAGAACCCAGGTCGCGTTCGAAGACGACGACGAGCAGGCACACACCCCACACGGCAAACAGCGGCAGCAGCAGTCGCAGGCGAGGGATCTTAAAGCCCAGGATCTTGCGGTTGGAGATGGAGAGCAGCTCGCGGTTCTCGGCCAGGTACCCTGCCAGGAACAGCACGATAAAGACTTTGGCGAACTCGCCGGGCTGGATGGTAAAGCCCGCGATGCGAATCCACAGCTTGGAGCCCGAGATCGTGGTGCCGATAAAGATAGGCAGCATCAGCAGAATGATGCCGATAATGCCAAAGGTGTACTTGTAGCGCATGACTACGTCGAGGTTCTTAACCAACGCGAGCGTTCCCACCATGAGCGCCACCGAGACAAACAGGATGATGAGCTGTGAGATGGCGAGAGCGGGGGCGAGACGCGTCACGAACGTGATGCCGATGCCCGAAAGCACAAAGACAATGGGCAGGATAGCGGGGTCGGCACCGGGCGCCAAGATGCGCACGGCAATGTGGGCCGCGGCAAAGGCGGCAAAGAGGCCGATCGGTACGGCGAGCGTCTCAAAGGAGATGGCAGCGCCCGCGGTGAGGACGTACATCGCATACAGTAGGATGACGGGGAACGCCGAGGCGATGAGCAAGAGCAGCTCGGTGTTGCGGCGACTCATAAGCGGCACTCCCTTTCTAGTTCTTTTCGGAGGCTTCGGCCTCGGCGGACTGTTCGGCGGTTTTCTCGGAATCTGATTCGGAGGTCGATCCCTGATCGGTGTTGTCGCGAATCGTTTGCGCGTCGATCACCTGGCGGGTCTGCTCCTCGTCGATCTGGTGGCGGTACTTGGATATCGTGTCCTGCGCATCGTCGACACTTGTTTGCGGAATGCCCGCCTTGAGGCGGTTTTGCGTGTCTTCGGGCAGGTCGGACAGCTTAATACTGGTTTCGCTTTCGAGCCAGTGAAGCTTGAGTCCGAGCGGCTTGCCGGGCAGGCCGCGCCAGACGGCGACATTGCCCTGGTGGGTACCCAGGTAGTACGAGCCGGTGACACCCGTGTAGGCCCAGATGCCAGCTGCCAGCACAAAGACGAGGGCCAGGATGGCGGCGATAGTAATGTTGCGGCGACGCACGCGTTGCGCCTCGCGCATAACGCCATCGTCAACCAGGTCAACGACTACTACGGTCACGTTGTCGTGGCCGCCGGCGGCAAGCGCCGCGTCCACTAGGTTGTCGACGCAGATTTGCGCGGTTGAGGACTGCGTGGCGATGTTCTCGATATCGCTATCAGGAATCATGCTCGAAAGGCCGTCAGAGCAAAGGATCAGGCGGTCGCCTTCCTCGATATGCAGAGTGAAGTGGTCGGCATACATGGCGGGGTCCGAGCCCAGCGCACGGGTGATGACCGAGCGGTTGGGGTGGACGCGAGCCTCGTCTGCCGTAATCTCGCCGGCGTCCACGAGCTCCTCCACGTAGGAGTGGTCGCGGGTCACGCGGATGAGCGTGCCCTCGTGGAGCAGGTAGGCGCGAGAGTCACCCACGTGGGCGATGGCGAGCGTGTCGTTTTCGATATAGGCGCAAGTGGCTGTGCAGCCCATGCCGGGCTTGCCCAGGCCGTTCAGGGCCGCCTCGATTACGGCGGCGTTGGCTGCCTCGACGGCTGCGGCCAGGCGTGCTGCGTCGGCGGACTGCGGGGCCGTCTTGGCAATAGTCTCGACGGCGATGGAAGAGGCTACCTCGCCGGCGGCGTGACCGCCCATGCCGTCGCATACGCAAAAGAGCGGCGACTGCACCAGGTAGGAATCCTCATTGTGCGGGCGTACGCAGCCAACGTCAGAGCGGGCGCCCCACATGAGTTGCGTGGTGGTGCCGGCATCATAGGTCGAGTCGGTCTCGATGCGCTCCTCGGTCAGGGGCTCAAAGCTCATGGTCGAGCCGGGGTCTTTGAGCTTGGCCTCAACGGCGGCAACGTCGATCTCGGCTGTGTCACCGGGAGAGACGGTGTCGGTCTCGGCGTTTGATTCGGAATCGTCGGTGTCCGGGGAGCCGGGCTCTGCGGACGCGCAGGCGATCGACTCGTCGTCTTGCGGGCTGACGTCTATAGGCTCGGGCGTCGCAAAGTGCGACGGCGCGGGTGTGCTTTGCGACTGGGCGGCGGGCTCGGCCACGGCATCGGACTCGCTTGCGGGCGCAGGCTGCGGGGCCTTGGGTGCAGGGCCGTCCTCGGGGGATGGCCCCGCCTCGGGCGCCGGCGTAGACGCGGGCGCAACCTCGGATGCCGGGGCTATGGGAAACGCCGGCGCGGCGGGTTCGGGTGCCGCAAACACCGCAGCGCTCTCGTTGATTGCCGCGGCGACGGGCTCTGCAAAGTGAGCCGGCGCCGGGGTTGCTTCGGGCGCTGTGGGCTGTTCCGCAGCATGTGCGCCGATGGGCGCCGCTACGGCATCCTCTTCGCCCTCGTTATTGGCGAGATCCGAAATATCATGCGTTACATGCGAAAGAGGCAGGGAGAACACGGTGTCCTCGGGCTCCACGGGTGTGGAGTCCGCCGGAGCGGCGTGGGCCGGTGCAGCTACGGCGGCAGCCGGTGCCTCGGTCATGGTTGCGGACTTGTTCTCCTCGTCGATCATCGACGGTTCACCTTCATGACCACGTCGCCAATCTGGACTTCGTCGCCCTCGCGCAGCGTTGCGGGCTCCACAAGCTGGCGGCCGTTGACGAGCGTGCCGTTAAGCGAGTTGAGGTCCTCGATGATGAGCGCCGGGCCCTGCAGCGAAAAGCGCGCATGCGAGGCCGAGACGAACGGTTCGTTGATGCAGATGTCCGAAGATGGCGAGCGACCGACGATGACGGGGCCGAGCATGTCTACGTGGATGCCGCGGATACCGCGCGGACCCTTGTCCACATCGATCGTCCAGATAGCCGAGTCGCGACGCTGCCCGCGCACAAGTCCCACGCCGGTCTTCATGACGGCGAACAGGAAGATATAGAGCAGGGCGACCAGGACGATGCGGCCTGCAAAAAGGACGATATCGATGTTCATAAGAGACTATCCCCTAAATTCAAAGGTGCTCAGGCCAAACGTCAGCAGATCGCCGTTGCGCAGCGGGCAGCGCGTAATGCGGCGGTTGTTGACGAGCGTGCCGTTGGTGGAATTGAGGTCCTCGATCGACCAATCCGAGCCCGTAAAGGTGAGCTGGGCGTGGCGGCGCGACACGTTGGGGTCGCGCAGGGCAATATCGGAAACTGAGCGCTCGCGACCGATAGTCACCTGTGCGGAGGTGATGCTATGGCTCTCGCCGCTCACGACGTCGACGAGCTGGGCGAGCGGGCGCTGTGGGGCGCGAGTGCTCGCCATGTTGGAGGCGATGCCGGCTGCGGCGCCTAGGCCCACGGCGGCACCGGTCGCGGCGGCTCCGCCCATGCCGGCAAGCGCGTCGCGCGAGACGGTCTGCGGCACCGGGATAGGAGCGGCGGGGTCGGGGACGCTAGACGCGAAGGGATCTGCTACGGCAAGCGGGTCAGGAGCGGCGGCGCGAGGCGTCGGCTGCTGCTGGGGCATGGCGGCGGGGCGCTGCGGCTGCGGGGCAGCAAACTGCTGCTGGCCGGCGCGCGGGGCGCTGGCGGCACGGCTTGCCGCGGAGTTGTTTTGGCCCAGACCGTTTTGATAGGCGCGCTCTTCTTCGTACAGGCGGCCGAGCGTGGGGGCATCGACGTTCTCGGCAAAGACCGAGAACTTGCCGGCGCGCAGCTGCGGATCGATCATAAAGCGCACGAGGGGCTCGCCGACAAAGACATAACGGCGCTTTTCGGCCTGCGCCTTCACAAACTCGCGGACCTCGCGCGAAAGCTCGGGGTAGAACGGGGCGAGCATGGGATCGTCGTCGGCGGCGATCAGGATGGTATAGAGTGCCGGCGCCGTGTTGACGCCATTGATCACCAGAGTCTGATCCTCCATGTCGCGAGCGGCCTGCTTGGCAAGCTTCTTAAAGGAGAACGGGGCACGGGTGGCACCGAAGATGCCGGCCACGTGGTCCTCGAAGATGTTCAGGAAGGTCACGAAAGATCACTCTCCGTATAGGTTCTTTGGTATCCGAGCAAATATAGGCATATCCCAACGATTATAGAGGATAGGGTTCCCGCAACTGCCGCCTTGGCGGCGACCGCGGCTGCAAGGCTGGCAATTTCCATATGGTGTGCAAGACAGGATGCCGCTGCGCAGCCGATGCCGGTGACAGCGATGGCGGCGATGGCGGCAAGGTTTGAGCCCTGATCGGCACGCTTGGCATGGGCATTGAGCAGCGCAGATGACGCCGCGGCAGTTGTCGCGACCAGCGCAAAGGCAGCCCAAAGGAGCGGGTCTTCCAGCGCTGCGGCAACGTTGCCGAGCCCCAGCACGCCTCCGGCTGAAAGCGCGACCGTGGCCAGACGGGCAAAAAGCGCGCCCATGCCCGTTGCCGCGGCGGCGCTTGCCGGGCCGAGCCAAAATGACGCGACGCCGGCGGCGACCCCAGCTGCCAGGAAGGTATTGCCGGTCAGACAGCCAAGCGCAAGCGCGCAGGTGAGTGCGGCGCTCGCGGCAGCCTCGGTGCGACCCCAGGCGATCCACCAACCGGACATGGCAGCGGCAAAGATCACCGCGACGGGCAACATCGACAGGATGCCCTGCGCCTGCATGGTGGCGTTGGCCATGAGCACCAAAAAGCCCACAGCCGAGATGGCCGAGCCAATCTGGGGGGCCAGGCCAGCCGCCGCTCCGATCGCGATGGCCGCAATGACCAGGCCGGGAAGCGCCGCGACCCCGGCCGTTTGCATCAGCAAAAAGCTAAAGGTGCCGCACGTTAGCGCCGAGATAGCGTGCATGGTGTAGTCGCGCGCATGGCTCCAGCGCGTGCCCGCCCAGCCGAGCGCGGGGTCGACCTCGATGGCGTCGTCCTCGTAGTACGACGGCTCGATATCGTCGAGCTCTTGCTCGTCATCCGAAAGCTCGCCAACCATTTGCTCCAGACTGCGACGGCCCTCGCGCACGCTGCCCAGACCGGCAAGGAGTTGGTCGCAAAATGCCTCGATGCTGTTGGGGCGGTCCTGCGGCATGGGGGAGAGCGCGCTCATGAGCGCGGCCTCGGCTCCCGGGGGAAAGTGTGGTATCAGCTCGCTGGGATAGGTGGCGCCGCCGATGATGCGGTCGAGCGAGTCGGCGGGCGTGGCCGCCATAAAGGGAGCGCTGCCGCACAAGCCCTCATAGATAACGCAGGCAAGGGCAAAGACATCGGCGCGTTCGTCGACCGTGCCGGTCTCGATATCGAGCTGCTCGGGCGGCATGTAGCCGATGGTGCCGCCGCGCGAGCCGCCAAAGCCACCGGCGGACGACAGTCGCGCCATGCCAAAGTCGGTGAGCTTTACATTGCCCGAGTGGTCGATGAGCACGTTGGCGGGCTTAATGTCCAGGTGGAGTACGCCATTGCTATGGGCGAAGGTGAGCGCCTGGCCCAGGGCATCGGCAATGGCCGCGGCCTCGTCAAAGGTGAGCGAGTGGCCGTCCACGCGATGCAAAAACTCGGCCAGCGACATACCGTCGACATACTCCATGACCAGGTAGGCGTAGGCGGTGTCATGCGTAAAGTCGATGACCTGTACGATATTGGGATGTTGAAGCATAGCGGCAGTGTGCGCCTCGCGCAGGACATCCATGATGTCGCTGGCGGGCATGCCGGCACCGTTGATAAGGGGGATGCGCTTAATGGCGACGCGGCGGCGCAGGTGCGTGTCGCGGCAGATCTCGATGGAGCCAAAACCGCCGGTCGCAAGCGTCTCGAGCGGCTGGTACCGCTTGAGCAGCTCGCGAGAGCTGGTGCCCTCCAAAGGAACGTCCGGCGAGAACCGGGCGGTATGTTGCGAGAAAAGCGGCATGGCCAACCCTCGTGCGTTTAAAGTTCGTTTGCGAGCGGCGGGCGCGGAGCCGAGCCATTCGCGGTGGCATAGTTGCTGCCAGTGTAGCACGCTTGGGTGCATGGGGAGGATAGCGGGATGCGAGGCCGCCTGTCTGGCTTGGCCTTAGCGCTTCTTCTTGTTCTTCTTCTGCTTGCGCTGCTTGCCCTTGGTCTCCTGGGGCTTGTCGCCCTGTTTTGCTTCGGCAGCGGCCTTTTCTGCCTTCATCTTCTTGCGCTTGGTCTCGATGCGGAGTTTTTTGTTGATGCGCGCCTTGAGGAAGGGGCCAAACTGCTCGGCATCGCCGCGAACAAAGGTGTCCTTGGGGATCGTCACGCCCTGGTCGGCGAACATGGCCACAAAGATGCGCTCGCCGTCGAGCACGTGGTCGAGCTTCTCAAACGGGAAGAACTGCGACTTGCCGCTCTTGCCCCAGACCATCAGGCCGTCCTCGTTGGCGGCGACGCGGCGGTAGCGGCCGCCCATGGACTCGTCTGCCTCGACGGCATCGATAAAATCGCGGGCGAGCGTGTGGTGCAGGTTTTTGCTCCACCAGGCCAAAAAAGCACCGAACACGATCAGGACGACGCCGAACTTGATCCAGTTGCCACCGGCTACCAGCATGCCGATGCCGATGAGCACGGCAATCGCGGCGGCGACGTACAGGGAGCCACGGCGCCTGGGCGAGGCGACCAGGCGGGCGAAGTCGGTGACGAGGTCGTTTTCGTACTGATACTCGTTGAGGTACAGAATGCCGTCATCGGCCGCGGCCTGCGCCTCGAGCGCGACCTCGACCTGGTCGGCTGCTTCGGAGGGAATGAGGTTGCTCTCTGCGTCTGCCATGCTCTTTGGACTCCTATCGCGGCGGACTCGCCGTACGGGTTATTATGGAATGCAGTATGCCGTGCGACCGCATGGCCGCCGCGGCAACAAGACTCAGTATACCCGGGGGAGCACCCATGGAATCGTTGTACCGAAAGTATCGCCCGCTCACCTTCGACTCCGTGGTGGGCCAGCAGCATATCGTCTCGACGCTCGAGCACGCCATCACCGAGGGGCGCCTGTCCCACGCCTACCTGTTCTGCGGACCGCGCGGCACGGGCAAGACCACCATGGCGCGCATTCTGGCCAAGGCGCTGCTGTGCCGCAATGCCGAGGCGGCGCGCGCCGAGGGTGCAAGCGGCTGCATGCCCGACGGTACTTGCGAGGAGTGCGAGCTCATTGCCGAGGGCAACCACCCCGATGTCTACGAGCTCGATGCCGCAAGCCGTACCGGCGTGGACAACGTGCGCGAGGAGATCATCAACTCCGTCAACTTTGCCCCGGTGCGCGGCAAGTACAAGATCTATATCATCGACGAGGTCCACATGCTCACGACGGCGGCGTTCAACGCGCTGCTCAAGACGCTTGAGGAGCCGCCGGCGCACGCGATCTTTGTGCTGTGCACCACCGACCCGCAAAAGATTCTGGAGACCATCCTCTCGCGCTGCCAGCGCTTCGATTTCCACCGCATCGGCAACGAGGATATCGAGCATCGCCTGTCCTACGTGTGCGAGCAGGAGGGCTTCGATTACGACGACGAGGCACTCGCCATTGTGGCGCGCCATGCCAAGGGCGGTATGCGCGACGCGCTTTCCACGCTGGAGCAGCTGAGCGTTTTTGGCAACGGCGCCGTGCATGCGGACGATGCCCGCTCGCTTTTAGGTGAGGTTTCGGACCAGATTCTGGGCGAGTTTGCGCGCGCCATTGCCGATCGTGATGTCGCCGATCTGTATGGGCTTATTCGCGCGCAGGTCGAGGAAGGCAACGATCTGCTGGAACTGACGCGCGACCTGGTGGCGCATGTGCGTGACGTGTACGTTGCCTGCGTTGCCGGTGCCCGTGCCGAGCTGTTTGAGGGCGGCTCCGAGCAGGCCGAGGCGCTTGCTGCCGAGGCCGCTGCCTTTGGCGAGCATCCTGCCGATCGTTTGGCTCGCGTGCTGACGGTGCTCGACGATGCCGCACTGGAGATGAGGGGCGCGAGCGACGTGCGCCTGGTGCTCGAGATCGCCTGCACGTGCCTGGCACGTCCCGAGGCCGATTTAACGATTGAGGCATTGGCCGAGCGCGTGGCTCGCTTGGAGGCCATGGTTGCCAACGGCGCCGTGCCAGCGAGCGTGGCTGCTGCTCAGGCCGCCGCGCCTGCAGCATCCGTACCCGCTGCTGCCCAACAGCCGACGCTCATTTCGGGCGCTCGTGCTGCCGCTCCGGCGGCATCCGCTGCCCCCGCTGCTACGTCCGCGCGCCAGGGCGGTATGCCTTGGGACCGTGGTGCTGCTGTTCCGGCTGCCCAGCCTGCGTCCCGTTCTGCGTCCGTGTCAGCTTCCAAGCCTGCAGCGCCTGCACCTCAGCCTGCGCCGACTCCGACGCCTCAGCCCGTTGCGGCCCCCGCGCCTGCCACCGCTCCGGCACCTAAGCCCCAGCCCAACACCGCCGCCCAGGTTGCTGCCGCCGGTGCCGCCGAGACCCCCGCGGTCGAGGATGCCGGTGAGCTCCAGCGCAAATGGGCCGAGGTCGTCGAACGCGTCAAGGCTCGTCAGGCCTCCTACGCAGGGCTTTTGCTCAATGCCCGCGCCACAGCAGACGACGGCTCCAAGCTCACGGTCTCGTTCCCCGCGGGCTCGACCTTTGCCATCAAGATGCTCGGACGCGCCGACACGCAGTCGGTGGTCCTGCCGACAGTCAGTGCGGTCTTCGGTCGTCGTACCGTCGACTATGTCCTGGATGGGGGTGGCACGCCGGCTCCTCAACATGAGGAGCATTCTCCATCTGCACGGGCTGCGGTATCTGCGGACCCGCAACCCGTGTCCTCGGCGGCCCCTGTATCCTCGAGCGCCAGCGCGACGCAGCCAAAAGCGGCACCGGTAGCGGCACCGACCCTGTCGGCGCCGCTACCGGTGCCCAAACCGGCTGCTCCGGCTCCCGCGCCCAAGCCCGCTGCCGCGCCTGCGCCCAAGTCATCCGACCTAGCTAAGGCCCCCTGGCTACGCTCCGACAACCCCGCCGGTGCTCCTGCCACGGGTAAGCTCCCGACCGAGCCCGCACCCCGTGCGCCCGAGCGCTCGGCTGCCCCCAAGGCCCAGCCTGTCGCGCAGTCCGCGCCGTGGGAATCCGAGCAGGTGCCCTACGACGACGCCATGGTTGGCGGTTTTGTTGCCGATGCTGGTGGGGACGATCTGCCTCCGTTCGACGTGCCGGGTGCGGCGTCCGCGCCCAAGTCCGCTGCAACTGCCCCCAAAGAGGAGGACGCTCCTGCAGCTCCCTGGGAGTCCAACTCCGGTGCGGGCGGCCCCTTCGGCCATCAGGGTGCAGCCCCGAGCATCCCGCAGACCGAGGACGAGGCCAAAGCCCTCATCCGCAGCGTCTTCGGCCAGTCCACCATCTTCAAGCCGGTGGAGTAGCTGCGCAGGCGGGTATACTGCTCAAGAAGAGAACCCCTTGCCCGGGCGCATCTGTATTTCGGACATGTGCAACGTGGTGCCGCGTATATCGCATTCGAGCAGACAGGCGCGTGACGGTCGGCCTAGGATGCTGAGGTCGATACGATACGTCGCATGGCTGTCCGTGTACTCGACTTGCTCGGCGTTGACGGTTGCTCCGATTGTAAATAAAGAGCCCAGTTCGGCATCGACAATCTTGGAGTCCTTTATCTTGACCTTGAACTCTTGGTAGAGGGACGGGCTGTTGTAGTAAATGGTTCGGGTTCCGTCGGTGCATTCATCGGTCGTCTCCCATTTGACGACGGGCTGGTCCGAGCTGGCTATCAGCAGTTCTGCTCCAAAAGCTATGGCATGGGTGATGATAACCAGTAATACCCAGACGACAAAGAGATAGAGAACCACATATGCAACGGGGTGTTTTGAGCGGATGTTTTGGAGTACGGCTGGGACATTCACGAGGGCACCTCCAAATCGTCATCTATGACAATCAAATTATACCCAGCCGCCATGCGTGCCGCCTCGAGCAGCGGCTCGGCATTTTGCCATGTAGCCTTGTAGCCCTACGCATAAACTGCCTGGTTCCAGCTCTGCTAGATGTAGCTTGAGATAATTATGCAACCTTGCATAATTCGACCTTGCATAATCTTGGGCGTGCGTCACGCTCAAGGACATGTATATCGACTGAGGTAGCGTGTCCGCCCCGCTTGCTTGCCCCGCGCCGTGGTACGATTTTTGAGTTTGAAAGTCCCGTCGCGCTCCGGCTGCCCTTGCAGCTTGTCGCGCGGCCGCACGTAAAGGAGCCATCATGGCCGGTATGAACATGCAGCAAATGATGAAGCAGGCTCGCAAGATGCAGGAGCAGCTTGCCGCCGCGCAGGAAAACCTTAAGTCCCAGACCGTCGACGCCTCTGCCGGCGGCGGCATGGTCAAGGTGACCGTTAACGGCGAGATGGAGCTCGTCAACCTCACCATCGACCCCGATGCCCTCGATCCCGAGGACGTCGATATGCTGCAGGACATGATCATGGCTGCCGTCAACGAGGCCGTCCGCGGTGTCAACGAGCTCGCCAACAAGCAGATGGGCGCCATCACCGGCGGCCTCAACATCCCGGGCATGCCGTTCTAAGACACGCATATATATGAGTGCCAACCATAGTCTGCAAAAATTGCTCGATGAGCTGGGCCGTCTGCCGGGCATTGGTCCCAAGTCAGCTCAACGCATCGCCTATTACCTGTTGGAGGCTGACGCCGAGGAGGCGCGCCGCCTGGCCGAGGCCATCCTGGAGGTTAAGCAGGAGGTTCACTTTTGCAGCCGCTGCTTTAACTACGCCACGGCCGACGAGTGCTCCATCTGCCAGGATTCGATGCGCGACACCACTCGCATTTGCGTGGTGGGCGAGCCGCGCGACGTCCAGGCGATCGAGCGCACGGGCAGCTACCACGGTCTCTACCACGTATTGGGCGGCGTGATCAGCCCCATGGACAAGATTGGCCCCGAGCAGCTGCACATTCGCGAGCTGCTGGCACGCTTGGGTCACGAGGACATCCACGAGGTCATCATCGCCACCAACCCCAATATTGAGGGCGAGACCACGGCGAGCTACCTGGCCCGCACTATCAAGCCGCTGGGCGTCGAGGTGTCGCGTCTGGCGAGTGGTCTGCCCGTGGGCGGCGACCTGGAGTATGCCGACGAGCTTACGCTTGGACGCGCCATTGAGGCCCGTCGCACGATTTAGGTGGCGAGCCTGCTCCTGCCGTATGTTTTCCTGGCGACGCACGGGGCAGTCATAATTTCCCCGTGCGACTATGAGTTTGTTGTGCAACAAAGATGCTTCGTATCCGCTTATCGCATGGATGCTTCCGCCCGCGTCCTTAATTCGCCCATTCGTTGCGCAACCTTTTGGGTTCGCTGATACACTCAAATGTGGATTCGAATGAATGCGCCGCTCCCGAGCGGCGTGTTTTTGTTGGAGGAGAACGCATGCGGCCCGGTGGCACTCAGACAAAGCGCGGCGCCGCGGTGCGCATGCGACGCCGACTGGGCTTGGCGCCTCGGGCGTACGCGCTGCTGTCGTGCTCGCTGGTGCTGGTCATAGCTGGCGTTTCTGCCTATGGCATGACCGTGCCGTCCATGATACAGGCACATGCCGCACGCGAACCGCGCGTAGGGCATGAGGTCAAAAGTGACCTGGGCACCACGACTGGATATGCTTGGGCAAGTGTGGTCGCGCATATTGTGTTTGGCACTGACGACGCGGACGGCGCCGAGGCCCCGGACAACGAAGTCACGCTTGCCAATGGCAAAACCATCGTGCTCACCAACACCAAGATCATCGATCGGTTGTCCAACAATAGCGTGGCGGCAACGGTGAATAAGGTCGAGCAGCAGCAGGAACAGGACGCCCAGCAGCCCGGAAAGCCCGGTAGCTCGGATACTTCTGGCTCCGGCTCGGATTCGTCGAGTTCGGGCGGCGGTTCTGGGTCGGGCTCCTCTGCCGGAGGGTCTGGAAATGGCGGTTCGACGGGCGGCAACACTGACAGCGATGCAAACTCCGGTGGCCTTTCCGCTGCTGAGGAAGAGAGCATTCACAGTTGGCTTGTGACCAAGTACAACATGCTCGACGGCTATGTTTCTCGCGCCAATGACGTGGTTTCGACCTATAACTCTACGGGAGATCCCAGGCCGTGCGACAGCCTGGTCGGGGAGATGTTTGTCATTCGAGCCGAGTTCGGTCGTCAGACATTCTCGCCCCGGTCAAAGTGGTATCAGCAGTATGCCAATCTGTGGGGCTGTTACACCAACCTATGTCAATGGGTCGGCCATTACGGCGATGATGACGTCGCACTCGGTAACTTCAAGAATAACGTGGCGGCGCTTGCCCTATGATGACCGATCTTGCATCCACCACACCACAATCGCTCGGTCGCGATCCCATGGTCGGCCTGCGCCTGGCGCGTGTCGACGGGTTTGAGCCGGCCATTGCGCTCGGTCAGGACGAACTGCCTGCCTACCTGCGTCGTTTTACGATACTGTTTGCCGACGATGCCACCATGCGCCGTGGCGGTATCGGCCGCGTGACGCGTGCCATCAACGCCCAAGGCGAGGCCGTGGCACTCAAACAGCTCATCTTGCCGACGCGCGATGAGTTTGACGATGCCGCCGCTCATGAGGCGCTGGTCGCCAAGTTCAAAGCGGCGTTTCGCGAGGAATATGAATGCCATCGCGCCCTTTCGGGCCTTAAGGGTTTTCCCCGCCTCTATGGCTGGGGCGAGGTCGACGGTGTGCCTGCAATTGTCATGGAATGGGTCGAGGGCGAGACGCTTGCCCGCTTGCGTTCGCGACTTGCCGTGGACGATGCCGGACGCCTGTCGCCGCTTGTGGCGGCGCGTCTGGGTCGCGACCTGTTCGATCTGCTCTGCCGTATGAGCCTGGTGGGCGAGGGCTTTGTCCATCGCGATATCTCGCCCGCTAATATTATGGTGCGTACGGCGCGTCTACCGCTTGACCGGCAGCTTGCCGAGGGCACCTTTGACCTGTGTCTGATCGACTTTGGCTCGTCGCTGGCGCTTGAGCCTGCGTCGGCCGTGGCCGGTACCGGCGGCAAGGCGTCGTTTACGGAGCGTTATGCCACGCTGCGTCGCGCGACGGTTGCCTATGCCCCGCCCGAGATGCTCACCGACGATATTCCCGACCTGCGCGCTTTGCGTATGTCGCCGGCGATTGACGTCTATGCCGCGGCAAGTACGGTTTACGAGCTCATTGCCGACATCGCGCCATACGAAGCCGCGCCGAGCACTTCGGGCACCTCGGGTTCGCGCAAAAAGACGCGCGACATCGCGAGCCCCTACCGTCTCAAGATGGACACGCGGCCCGACTATCCCATTGGTGCCCATGCGCCCGGTTGTGATTTGACGCAGCTGCTTCATCGCGAGCCCGATGTGGCGCTCGCCGCGGCCGAGCAGGCCCAGCAGCTGGGGCTTGAGCCGGATTCCGAGGAGCTACGCGATGCGCTGGCGTTTGTCGATGCCCAGCTGTTCGACGTGGTGATGGCCTGTCTGTCCAGCCATCAAAAAGATCGTCCCGAGCCGGCGGCGGTCGAGGCGGCGCTCTCGGCGTTTTGTGACCACTATGCGCAAAATGTCGGTCGTTCGCTCCGCGGCGAGCCGCTCACGCCGTGCCCCATGGATGCGTCTGGCCGCGCGGTTCGTCGCGCGCTGATGGTCGGCGCGGCGGTCGTTTGTGGCGTGGTTTGGGCTGCGGTCGTGGTTTCGGCCGCGCTGCTGGCGTCGGGCGCTCGCGTGACGGCGACTTTGGGATCGCTCGTGTGGTCTGGGTCGCTACCGGGTGTTATTGCCGCACTGGCGCTGGCGCTGCCAGGCATGGCCGGCGTTGCCGCGGGGGCACTTGCGCGCGATCGACGCTCGGGGTTCCTGCAGGGTGTGCTTGCGCTTTCTGCCTGCGAGGTTCCGGTACTGGTTGTGACTGCATGTAGCGTATTTTCCCAACGCGCCGTGATGGGCGGCCTTGTTGCCGCTTTGGTTGCAACCTATACGCTTACGTGGTTTTTGCTTGCGATGGGCTTTGCCTTTGAACTTCCTGTTTCGGCACCGCGACGCACAAAAGCCCAGATGGCGACTCCGCTTGCCGGTGGAGCCGCAGCTGCCCGTACTTTTGGCGGACCTGTCGAAGTATCGTCCGATTCTATTTCTACGACCAAGGAGGCCTAGGTCATGGCATCTCAAGTTGAGCTCACCCCATGCGGGGCCATGTTTGACATCTTTAAGCGCGCGGCGCATCTGAGCCATATCGAGCTGTGCGGCTTGGTGCTTTCGTCCCGTCCGCTCGCCGACGGCCGCAGCCCGCAGAGCCGAGCCGCCGATCGCTCTTGGGTTTCCCGCTTTATCGTTCGCGCGCCGGTCGGCACGCTTCAGCAGCGCTACTTTGCCGAATACGGTACCTCGGCTGCGCGTATTATGTCGCAACTGGCCCTGCGCCAGCGCAATCCCATGGACTCCACGGCTGTAATCAATATGGTGTGCGGTCCTGCAGGTGAACCGATGGTACGCGCGCTCGAAGAGTGCCACCAGGACACGAATCTCTATCGCAACGCGCTCGATCGCCTGTCCCAGGCGGCGGAACTCATGCCCGCCGAGCGCGCCGAGGCCGTGCTGGTGCTGTTTGTCGCCGTCGGTTGTTCGGCGGATGTGCGGTCCTCGGTGAACTATGCCATCGACTACGCGCACGCGACCTGTGGCGGAGGCACCTCCACGCCGCGTTCGCTTGGCATGTCGATGACCGCGGGCGAACGCGACCCCGCCCCGGCGCACCCTTTGGGCTTGCTGCGCATACAAAACAGTTTTGTCGTGAGTGCCCCGCGCTGGATTCAGCCGAGTGAGCAGGGTGTTGAGATTGGCGCGCTGGCCACTGGTGAGGGCGATATTACCGACGTCGGCGACGATGTCTCGGCCCGCCATGCCCATATCTGGTGCGATGCTCAAAATATCTGGCACGTCGAGGACTTGTCGTCCACCAACGGAACCGTGGTGGTAAACGGGGCCACGCGCGTTTGCATTCAGGTCGAGCCCGGCCGTTCCGCCCAGCTCAATCCCGGCGACGAGCTCAAGCTCGGCGAATCCACTACCTATGCCATCCTCTTCGGTGCCCTCTAGCCGGCAGTTAAGGACGTTCCTTTTCTGCCGGCACTTGGGGACACTCCTCGGCGCGCCAGAGCCGGTCGCCTGGGGATGGAGAGGCCATTTTGGCCCTTGGCGGTCAGTCGGGGCGAAACTAGAAGATCTTTCCGATTCGCGGCTGTTCATGCTTGTAGAGCATCTAAAACAATAGGATGTTATTCTGGAATATGCCGGGTGCGTGAACTTGCCTGTCTTAGCCTTAATAAGGTATAGGGGAGTTTGGCTCAGGGGTTCCGTGTTGTTCTTCAGCGCAGTATTGTGGGACAGATTTGCTGAGATTGGCGCCTTACACCGCAGAGCGCACGGAAGGCTCTCGATTTGTGTTCTGGCCCCAGAATACAGGGCCTGATACTTACCAACTGTGGCATGGATGTAACATCTGTAGAAATCAACCCTTTTGTTGTCGACCTTTGTAAGAAAAACACTGCCATCAACTCTTTGGATGACGAAACTAGGGTGCTTGAGGGGAGCCTTTACTCCCCTCTGAGAGATGACTCATGTTTTTCGCTTGTCGTTGTGAATCCTCCGTTACTGCCGATTCCGGATGAGATTCCTTATCCCTTCGTTTGAGATGGAGGACAATCGGGTCTGGATAAAACACTTCGTATTCTTAAGGGTGGCGATACGCATTTAGAGAAAAACGGTAAATACTGCTAATAGGGGTGACGACGATGGTGCGGGGGCGACCCGCGATGCTCTCATCAATACGTCGGATACTTGGGAAATCAGGTCTAGATGCATGTATGATGATGCTGTGTGGCTATTCAATTAATCCGCGTTCCGAATGGGTGCAGGGTATAGCTGCGACATCGTATGCTTTTGACCCGGCGCGATACTCAGATATTTCTGAGGCGGTTGACGAAGTTTATACGCACTATGCCGCGCAAGGCGTTTCGGAAGTTTGCACATCTACGTTACGGGCTTAGGTTTCTTCAAGCGAGCAGGCCGGTTGCGTTATTTCGAGCGATTTTTCTAGTCTAGACGACAAAAGGCAAAGGATTTGATGGGTATAAAACGCGGACGTTTGTGGGCGGATGCTCAAATCTATTGTGGCAATCGGGGGGGCGGTTGAAAAAGATATTTCAACCGCCCGATTGCCAGGTTCGTCGGAGGAGATGTCCGATTCCGACTCTCTTGTAGGAAGAGCTTGAGATCGTATTGGCCCAAGGTAATCTTAAAGCAGTCTCATTGGCAAATCTTCGCTCCTGTTGTGTTGAGGTGTAAGGTATCAGTGATTGATGTTTTGTGGCGGGTAGATTGGGGCCTTCCTTGATTCGATGCGTTCTCTCGAGGTTCATCAGAGCAAAAGGGGCTTTCGTCTTCATTGCTATCACGGTGATTGGAACCGCTCTCTCCTATGCCATGCCATACGTGAACGGGAAATTCTTAGATTTTCTTCTCGGTAACCGCAGCGAAAGAGACGCCGTACTCTTCGCGCTCCTGGTTGCGTCAATAGGAGTTTTCTCCACCCTCTTTACTTATTTTGCAGGAACACTTTCCATTCGCATAACCACGAGACTTTCCTTTGATCTTCTCAGGGAGGCCGTCTTGCGTTTTGAAAGAGACGATTACTTGGTGAGTCGGACCATCGATCCAGCCTATACAACGCAACGGATTATTTCCGACTCCAGCGTGGTCTCATCCTTCGTTTTGGCGAATTTTATCAGTGCGCCGCTGTCCATTGTAGCCATTCCCATCGTATTGCTTATCATATGGTCAATTGATTCAACTCTCGCGGTGTTTTCCATCATTCTCCTCATCGTGTATTTCTGTGTAATTACTGGGTTGAGGAAACTTTTGTATAGGGTCACGTATGAGAAGAAAGAGGCGGACAGCGCCTTTTACGCCGCAATTGCATCGCAGCTTAATCAGATTCTCAACATTCAACTGACATCTTCGTACGGCAAGAGCGAACAAGCGCTCGACGCTGGGTTTAAGAGCTATTTTCCCAAAGTTTTGCGCTCCGGAAAGCTATCATATTCTCTGACATCGCTCGATGGTCTTTTCGCAGCGTTGTTTCAAGCGGTGATACTTGTTGTTTCCGGAGTACGAATCATTAACGGAACTATGTCAATAGGCGAGTACACTATCATCGGTACATACTTCGCGGTTCTCTTTAAGACTTTGAAAAGTATGATGTCATTGTTCAAATCCTATCAAGATGCCAAAGCATCATGGGATAGGACGGCTATCGCGACGAGAGAAAAGGAGAGATCGGGGTGGAATCGGACCGATTTAGCTAAACTCGATGAAATAAATGACATTTCGGTATCTGATTTGGAATTCTCGGTTGCCCTTCCAGACGGATCTGTCCGAGAGGTCCTCGGCGGGTTTTCTTTCAAGTTTTCCGGTCCTGGTACATATTGCATAGTTGGGGAAAACGGAAGAGGCAAGACGTCACTTCTTTACTTGATGCTCGGGCTATACTCATCGAAAGGCAAAGTAAAATACAACGGCGTGCCAATCGAAGAATGCGACTTGGATTACATACGTGCGAGAGAGATATCGTGCTGCCCACAGTCGTGCTTCGCGCCGGACGAAACGGTGAAAGAGCTGTTAGAGTATTTCGACACGCCCTTTTCTTCCTATCACCGGGGTGTAGATGGCCTACTTTCGCTGGAAAACAGCGTGAAGGAGTTGCTCGGGAAACGTTGCTCCGCGCTTTCGGGCGGTGAGCTGCGCCGAGTGTACTTATGGTCGGCGATTTCACGCAAGTCGTCAGTTTTGGTACTCGACGAGCCCACGACTGGGTTAGACGCTGTAAGCCGCGCCGAGCTTGCGGCCTATGTTAAGCGCAACAAGCAAAGCCAGGTGATCATCGTTGTCTCTCACGATGACGAGATGGTCGGCGCGGTAGAAGGGGTAGTGGATTTAGGCAGCATGTACCAGGGTAAATGATGACAAGTGTAGTGCTACCCAACTGGCAGAGATAACAAAAAGGCGATGCAGATGCACGTAGCATTCAGGCGGTTCGGACTCGGTGCCTTCACGCCATCGCAACGCTTTCAGATATAGTTCTCGTTCTCTTACTAAAGGAAACTTTAGTCTACGTCATCTTGTCGAGACAGAGGTGAAGCGAAGTGTTGTCGCGACGTATCTTATTCCAGGTGGCTCAGTATCAGCGTGAGAATCGCACCAAAGTGTACTTACGATTCTCGTGTCCCACGGACAACATGAGCTGAGCATTGAGGTTCCACCCTTTGCTGCAACTACACGGGGTTGGACGGCAATGAATATGCCGGGCCGCATACCACGCGCAGCGGGGGTCCATGTCCCAGTATGTTGCCTACAGCAGCCTCGATGTCCACGCACACATCATCTCTGCCTTCGCGTTCAATCCATTTGCCGGAGAGTGCGAGGGTTGCCAGGCCGTAGAATTCGAGCCGAACAAATGAAATGCGGTATCAGCGCATAGGATTAAACTGACGATTGCTTTGCACTGAGAATACGCTTGGAAAGCCGCTATGGGTGGCGGCCCGGGTTAAATAGAGAAGCCCGTCCGATCACTTTCATGTGGCGAACGGTCGGGCTTCTTATTCCACTTGCCAATGCTCGGCTCATATTGGAAGAAAGCTACGCTAATGTTTGCGTGACACTCCTATTTTCTCCGAAGAAAGAGTCGGATAATGAAGAATAGAATTAAAAAAGGTGCCAGATATAACGCAAGTATAAAGGCTAATCCAACGAGACCTTGCAATAATGGCATAACTCCTCCCAGACACGAGATTTTGGTATTTGTTCCCATCTTATTCTGAATTGGACCAAATAGTTCCTAGCCACAAAACTACTCGTCAACTGGATCGCACCAATCTGCTGGCAAAACACAGCTTGATTCTTTATCGACATAGCACCAATCCGCAACAGGGCACTCGGCGATGTCGTAAAAATTGCATATATCAACTCCAAGACAACAAGGCTCAACGGGAGGATGTTCATTTGAACCAACAGGATGGATATGCTTCATAACAGCTCCTCACCTTAATCCAATTAGAGACTACGTTTGATCAATGCCACAGTGATCTACAACGCAGATGCTGCCGCCATCCATGTCATAGTCGCAGTAATCGTATGCACCACAGCCATCTGCTTTATCATAAACAGTACAGATGTCAGTAATGCCCAAGAGGCAGTCAAAAGACATCGGCTTCACGCCTGCCTCGTCGCCACTTCCTGGATTAATCGGATGAATATGCTTCACGACTACCTCCCTTTGAGTGCAGAAAAACCTCAATATTGTGTATAACAAACCAAGATGTCTAGTTCACCATATTTCTAGAATGGTTTCGGCGAACGTAGCAATAAGCTTCGCAGACGGTAATCAGAAGAACGAACACCTCCACAATGGTGACAGCAATGCGCTGAACCGCTTATTCCGATACAGTAGCTTCTCGTTGATTTTTCTCCTGCGAAGATGAGTGGCGGGAAATAAGGTCAAAAGCCATCTCGTAGCACATCTTTCTATATTCACATGATGCAGGGTGTAGACTCTTGGGCAAGTAGCCGTGCTCGTCTGCAGCCTCCCAGCTACAGCCCCCACCACAGAAAGACCGAGCCCAACAGTCCGTACAGTCAATTCTTTTTTCGACACCCTGACTCCAGTTTTCAATATACCTAGTTTCGTCAATTCCGGTGACGATGTTGCCCATTTTGAATCGCATCATCCCGACAAACCTGTGACAGGGGTATACGTCCCCTTCGGGAGTCACGGAAATAAAACGCCTGCCAGCCCCGCATCCGACAAAGGCGATCCTGTTGCTCATAATCAAATCAACTGCAGTTTTCAATGTTCTAAACAAGGGCTTTTCCCCTTGATCAATCTGTTTGAGATATTGATCCGCCAAATCTATTAGGCCCGCCCTGATTTTGTTTAATGAGTGTTCGTCGAGTTTGATATTCTCATCGAATGAGCTCACGGGCGAGAAGTAAATCCTTCTGAAGCCCATCTCTTTAAACTGAAGATAGTCTTCAACAAGGTTACAGTTATTATTTGTTAAGGTCGCTCTTGCGCCGAAGGGGAACGACTCGGAAAAACGACGAACGTTTTTGTCGATATCGGAGAAAGAGCCGCCTCCCGTCTTGTACGGGCGCGATGCATCGTGCTTGCATCCTGTACCATCGAGACTAATCAGAACAGAAAACCCGTGCTCCTTGAAAGAATTCACAGCAGTGTCATTCAAAAGCGTTCCGTTGGTCGTAATAGAATAGGTAAAGTTTCTATTGGGGTATATTCTTTTTGAATAGTCGACCGTTTTCCATATCAGCGGCTCGTTAATCATGGGTTCCCCACCAAAAAAGACGATCGCAAGCGTTTCGTTTTCCGATGAACTTGCGACGAGGTAGTCGACCGCCTTGAAGGCTATCTCGTCTGTCATCAGCAGAGGAGACGTTCCATAATCTCCTTTACCGGCAAAACAGTAACTACAACCAAGGTTGCATGCATGTGAAACGTGGAGTTCGATGGATCTAAGTTTTCGAGGCGTGTCTTTTGTTAAGAAAGTCCGCTCAGACAATCGTTGATACTCATCAATGTCGTCTTCAAGTTCTGCTATGGTCGTTTGGTCGTAGCCTTTCGCAGCAAGTGACTATGTTAGCAACTTCGAGTTGACCGTTCTTCCCGATGCTTCAAATATGCGAAGCGCATCTTCTGATGCTTGGTCAACCTGAAAGCAATTGCGAGTGACCTCATCGAAGCAGTAACGACGATCACTTACTGAGAAAAAATGCATACGTTCCTCAATTTCATGCTGGACTGGCACTAACCTTGTTTATTGTTGCGCAGCTATAAAAAACCACCAGCGGGGATTCGGTGTGCGGCCCAATCGGACTCCCAAAAGGTTCTATTTGAGACTGGCAAGCTTTGTGTTGTTGGCACTTCGACAGCGCTCTTTATTCCAACATGGAGCCTCGCAGTTTGAGTCGACTTGCCTCTGGAAGGTCCGATCTTAACTTGATTTAGGATGAAAACAGATTACAGGCGCGCTCCTCTAGAAAGAAAGGAAACCAATCGCCGCCTTTCACCAGGAAAGTTTTTATAGCCCACCTCGAGCAAAATGAAAGATGCGAGAGCGATTGGGGAACAACGCGAATCTCCCCTTTTGGGTGGGAGCGAGCCTTCAGCCACCGGCGAACGACTCGCCCTGGTCAGAATCTGGAAGTGGTGCCGGGCCGCTTGGGCCTCCCCGGTGACTTCGTGGGGCTTACCTGCCTGACGTCGAGGAGTACATCCGCAAGATTCGTTCCCTATGCCGTTTGCTCTCACGCCCGCCTTAGTTCCAAGTCGGGCGAGCCGCCGCGCTCATGCGACCCGTGGCGGCGACACGTCGACGCCGCGCTCGCTGAGCACATCTTCGGTCGCGGGCGAGCACGAGGTCGCGCCGGCGCATCCGCTGGGACTGCTGTGCGTGCAAAACGGCTACGTGGTGAGCGTCCCGCGCTGGATTCAGCCGAGTGAGGAAGGCGTTGAGATCGGCGCGCTGGCAACGGGGGAGGGCGGCATCACCGACGACGTCTCGGCCCGCCATGCCCATATCTGGTGCGACGAGTCTGGCGCATGGTTTGTCGAGGACCTGTCGTCCACTAACGGCACCGTGGTGGTAAACGGGGCCACGAGTGTGTGTATTCAAGTAGAGCCCGGCCGCTCCGCCCAGCTCAACCCCGGCGACGAGCTCAAACTCGGCGAATCCACCACCTACGCCATCCTGCTCGGCGCCCTCTAGCCGGCAGTTAGGGACGTTCCTTTCCTGTCGGTACTTGGGGACACTCCTTGGCGCGTCAGAGCCAGTCGTCCGGGGATGGAGGGACCATTCTGGCCTTTGGCGGTCACCCGAGGTAAACCTTTACCGCCCGCCTATATTTGTCGAAATTACACTTAACGGCGGGGTACAATAAACCCGCATGCGGATTTCCGTTGCGGGCGCTTCCCATCGCCGGGGCGTGCCCGGGAGCATCCGGCATGCGGCCTTTGCGGCGCTCGGTCATGTGCAAGACGGGCGGTCGGGTCTGTGGGGCGCATCAGTTGCCCCTCGCCTCGGCATGTCTTCTCTCCACGCCATGTACCTGCTGCTCAGTCTGCCTGCCAGATGATTGGAAGCAACAGCGAAAATCCCATCACGCCAACATCCCGGCGATCGCCGGGGCCTGTATACCTATATGAGAGGAGAGGGGTATATGGCGCGTAAGTTTAAGTCTATGGACGGCAACGAGGCGGCCGCATATGTTTCGTATGCGTACACCGAGGTAGCGGGAATCTATCCCATTACGCCGTCCAGCCCGATGGCCGACCATGTCGACCAGTGGGCGGCCCAGGGTCGCAAGAACATCTTCGGCACCCCGGTCAAGGTCGTCGAGATGGAGTCCGAGGCAGGTGCAGCCGGTACTGTTCACGGTTCGCTGGGCGCCGGTGCTCTGACCACCACCTACACGGCTTCTCAGGGTCTGCTCCTGATGATCCCGAACATGTACAAGATCGCGGGCGAGCAGCTCCCGGGCGTCTTCCACGTCTCCGCGCGTTGCGTCGCTTCCCACGCCCTGAACATTTTTGGCGATCACTCCGACGTCATGGCCTGTCGTCAGACCGGCTTCGCCATGCTCGCCGAGGGCAACGTCCAGGAGGTCATGGACCTCTCGCCGGTGGCTCACCTTGCCGCCATCGAGGGCAAGACCCCGTTCCTTAACTTCTTCGACGGCTTCCGCACCAGCCACGAGATCCAGAAGGTCGCCATGTGGGACTACAAGGATCTGGCCGAGATGTGCGACATGGACGCCGTCCAGGCTTTCCGCGACCACGCGCTCAACCCTGAGCACCCGCACACCCGCGGCAGCCACGAGAACGGCGATATCTTCTTCCAGAACCGTGAGGCCTGCAACAAGGTCTACGACGAGCTTCCCGCCGTCGTCGAGGGCTACATGAAGAAGATCAACGAGAAGCTCGGCACCGATTACGGCCTGTTCAACTACTACGGCGCTCCCGATGCTGATCGCGTCGTCGTGTGCATGGGCTCCTTCTGCGACGTGCTCGAGGAAGTCATCGACTACCTCAACGCTCACGGCGAGAAGGTCGGCCTGGTCAAGGTTCGCCTGTTCCGTCCGTTCTCCATCAAGCACTTTGTCGACGTTCTCCCCGAGACCGTCCAGAAGATTGCCGTCATGGACCGCACCAAGGAGCCGGGTTCCATCGGCGAGCCGCTCTACCAGGACGTCGTTTCTGCTCTCTACGAGGCCGGCAAGACGGGCATCAAGGTCGTCGGCGGCCGTTACGGCCTGGGCAGCAAGGACACGCCTCCCGCGTCCGCGTTCGCTGTCTTCGAGGAGCTCAAGAAGGACGAGCCCAAGCGCGAGTTCACCATCGGCATTGTCGATGACGTGACCAACCTGAGCCTGCCCGAGGCCGAGGATGCGCCCAACACCGCAGCCCCCGGCACCATTGAGTGCAAGTTCTGGGGTCTGGGTGGCGACGGTACCGTCGGCGCCAACAAGAACTCGATCAAGATCATCGGCGACCACACCGACAAGTACGTCCAGGCCTACTTCCAGTATGACTCCAAGAAGACCGGCGGCGTCACCGTCTCGCACCTGCGCTTTGGTGATTCCCCGATCCGTTCGCCGTACTACGTGACCAAGGCCGACTTTGTCGCCTGCCACAACCCCAGCTACATCGTCAAGGGCTTCAAGATGGTCCGCGACGTCAAGCCGGGCGGAACCTTCCTGGTCAACTGCCAGTGGAGCGACGAGGAGTTCGCCGAGCACATGCCCGCCGTGGCCAAGCGCTACATCGCGAACAACAACGTCAACGTCTACCTGATCGACGCTATCGACCTGGCCGCTAAGGTCGGCATGGGCAAGCGCACCAACACGGTGCTCCAGTCCGCCTTCTTCGCGCTGGCCAAGGTCCTGCCCGCCGAGGACGCCCTGCAGTACATGAAGGACGCGGCTACCAAGTCCTACATGAAGAAGGGCCAGGCTATCGTCGACGCCAACCACAAGGCCATCGATGCCGGCGCTACCGCCTTCCGTAAGTTCGAGGTTCCGGCCGACTGGGCTACCGCCGAGGACGCCGCTCCCGTCGAGCTCTCCGAGGAGACCAAGTCCGCTATCGCCCAGCAGGTCAAGAACCTGCTCGAGCCCATCGATCGCATGGACGGCGACAGCCTGCCTGTTTCCGCCTTTGTCGATTGCGCCGACGGCCAGTTTGAGCTGGGCGCCTCCGCATACGAGAAGCGCGGCGTCGCCGTGGTCGTTCCCCACTGGGACGAGACCAAGTGCATCCAGTGCAACCAGTGCGCCTACGTGTGCCCGCATGCCACCATCCGTCCGTTTGCGATGACCGAGGACGAGGCTGCCGCCGCGCCCGAGGCTACCCGCACGCTCGACGCCATGGGCCCCAAGGCCAAGGGCATGAAGTTCACCATGGCTGTGTCCCCGCTCGACTGCATGGGTTGCACCAACTGCGTCAAGGTTTGCCCCAAGGGCGCCCTCGAGATGGTTCCCACCGAGCAGGAGATGGACCAGCAGCCCGTTTGGGACTACATGGTCGAGAACGTCTCCGAGAAGAAGGAGCTCATCGCGGCCAACGTCAAGGGCAGCCAGTTTAAGCAGCCCTACCTGGAGTTCTCCGGCTCCTGCGCCGGCTGCGCCGAGACCGCCTATGCACGTCTGGTGACCCAGGTCGCCGGCGACCGCATGTTCATTTCCAACGCCACCGGCTGCTCCTCCATTTGGGGCAACCCCGCTGCCACCGCTCCTTACTGCAAGGACAAGGACGGTCACGGCCCGGCGTGGAACAACTCCCTGTTCGAGGACAATGCCGAGCACGGCCTGGGCATGGCCGTTGGCTATGAGGCCGTTCAGCACAAGCTGATCGCCGCTACCCAGGACATCATCGCTGCCGATGGTCCGTCCGATGAGCTCAAGGCCGCCGGCCAGGCTTGGATCGACTCCGTCAACGACGCCGAGGCCTCCAAGACCGCTGCCGCTGCCTACGTTGCCGAGCTCGAGAAGTGCGGCTGCGACGCTTCCAAGGCGATCCTCGCCGACAAGGCTTACCTCACCAAGAAGTCCTTCTGGATCTTCGGCGGCGACGGCTGGGCCTACGACATCGGCTTCGGTGGCCTGGACCACGTCCTGGCTTCCGGCCACAACGTCAACGTCTTCGTCTTCGACACCGAGGTTTACTCCAACACCGGTGGTCAGGCCTCCAAGGCCTCGAACTTGGGCCAGGTCGCTCAGTTCGCCGCCGCCGGTAAGGTGACCAAGAAGAAGTCTCTGGCCGAGATTGCCATGAGCTACGGCTACGTCTACGTGGCACAGGTTGCCATGGGCGCCAACCCGGCTCAGACCCTCAAGGCCATCCACGAGGCCGAGGCCTACGACGGCCCGTCCCTCATCATCGGCTACAGCCCCTGCGAGATGCACTCCATCAAGAAGGGCGGCATGCAGAACTGCCAGGCCGAGATGAAGAAGGCTGTCGAGTGCGGTTACTGGAACCTCTTCCGCTTCAACCCCGAGGCTGCTGCCGGCAAGAAGTTCTCGCTCGATTCCAAGGAGCCCGCGGGCGGTTATCAGGAGTTCCTGATGAACGAGGCCCGTTACGCTTCGCTGACGCGTTCCTTCCCCGAGCGCGCCGAGGAGCTCTTCAAGGAGAACGAGCAGGCCGCCATGGACCGCTATCAGCACCTGCTGAAGCTCAAGACGGTGTACAACGAGGCCTAGGTCTCTCACCGCAGGATCTGAGGGCTGACCTTCGCGGACGTCCTCGGACATGAAAGAACCCCCGCTGCGCACTACGTGCGGCGGGGGTTCTTTCGTCCTGCGGAGTGTCCGCGAAGGTTAGCCCTCAGATCCTGCTACGACTACGTCCTCGGATTGTGGGGCTGAATGAAGGACGTGGCTGTGGGGGTGCCTTGTCCCGGTCGCTGTTTCGCGGCGTGGCCGCGAAACCACGCGCCACTTTGGGCATGGAGGGCTAGCTGATTGTGGCCTTCTGCTGCCCCAGTGCTGTTTCGCGCTTTGCGCGAAACATCGCAGCACTTTGGGCATAGTGGGGGAGTTGGTTGTCGCTGCCTTCTATCCCCTTGCTGTTTCGCGCCTTTGGCGCGAAAGGCGCAGTACTTTGGGCGTGGGGGCTGACTTGCGGACTCAGATGACCTAGAGAGATATGGGTGCAAACGAGAAATCGTTGTTGGGGTCGTCCTTTTCCATAAACTCATCGAGACAGAATGTCATATAGATTGGAACGTAAAGGATCTTGCCCTCTTTGCAAAGGTTTTCGTGGCTCAGCACAACGGCCTCGGGAATTTTGTACTCGCCCACACTCATCAAACGGTCGAGGGCTGCATGTGCTCGAACTTTCTTGCCCGATTTGACTTCGATTGGGACAACATGCCCGCGGGCACCTTCGATTACAAAGTCGACTTCACCGACCTCACGCGTTTGGTAGTACCACGTATCTGCTCCGAGGGCAACGAGTTCCTGTGCGACCACGTTCTCATAGAGGCCGCCGAGGTTGGGGGTTTTCATGTCAAGGTAGACGGCGCGTGCCGTGCTGCCGGGATACCGCGATGCGAGCATACCTGTATCGGACTCGTATAGTTTAAAGGCCGTCGTTTTCTCCGTCCTCTTGAGAGGACTTCGTGCCTCCGTCACCTGGGGGACCATCAATCCAACGCCTGCGTTCACCAGCCATAGGAAATCCTGCTCGTATTTTTGAAGACGAGCTCCCTCGCCTAGAGACGAGACGATAAAGCGATGGGACTCCGCCTCAAGCTGAACGGGAATTTGCTCGAAAATGGAGCGAACGTTAAACGCTCGAGTCGATGCATATTTAGAGATATCGCTTTTGTACTGATCGACTAGCTGAATTTGAAGCTCACGCGTTCTCACGAGCGAATAGCCCGAATCGATATAGTTCTGAACGACCTCCGGCATGCCGCCGCAAACGATATAGGCTCTAAAGTTTTTGAGCATCGCCTCATGAATATAGTTTTCGACGGGACGTCTCTCGACAAGGCGGCTGCGAATGTCTGCAAGCACATTCTCGCTGATGCTGTTTGCCCAACAGAACTCTTCAAAATCCATCGGTCGCATAACAATGTGCTCGACATACCCCACCGGAAAAGAAGAGATCCCCTTAAACTCAGTCCCAAGCATAGACCCCGAGAAGACATAGCTAAAGCGTCCGTCCTCGACCAGCGCCTTCATAAGTGTAACGATCTGCGGATACTCCTGAATCTCATCGACGAAGATAAGCGTGTCTCCTTCAACAAGCGGTGCATCCGCAAGAAGGGCCACACGGTTGATGAAGTCAATGGAGTTCTTAGCGCCAACAAGTACGTCTCTTGCCTCGGCATCGAGTAGCAGATTGACCTCATAATACGAAGCGTAGTTGCTCTTTCCAAACGCGCGAATTGCATAGCTCTTGCCAATCTGACGCGCACCGGTAACAAGCAGGGCCTTATGGGAGTTATTCTTCCAGCTCAAAAGCCTATCAGTGACTTTGCGGCGTAGCATTAAAACACCTCATTGACAAAAATTGGCAAATAGATTTGCCCCTAATCATACAAAAATTGACAAATAGATTTGACCCAAATCATACAAAAATTGGCAAATAGCAAAGCTCACTTAGGCCTCAAAGCCAGCGAGCCAGCACGGTACTTTGCGAAAAGGCTGGCGGCGCCGTTGTTGAGGGTGGCCAGGTTGACAGTGGCGCCGTTAGCGTTCTCGGCTGCTTGGGCGCGCAGGAGCGAAAGGGCGTCGGTAGCGTTCATGCAGAAGCCGACGGTAAAGTTCCATACTGCGAACTCGCAGTCGCTTGCCGCGGGGTGAAGCGCGATCGGCTATCCCTTATGTTGGATGAAAAGCCCCATGTTTTTGCAGGGGTGCATACTCGTCAAATTAATGTATAGAATCGCGTATAGTGCGAGTAAGATATTGCGCTGTCCGTTTTGTGTTTAGCAAAGATATAGTTTGCATAATCTGGTCTAATCCCTGCTCTATTTAAATAAAGTTGCACGTAAATGGCGTAGATATGCCTGAACTGGGCTTCTTTACGCTGAGCGGGTAAAATCGACCGTTCGCCGCTTAGGTATTTTCAAAATGAATAAAATGAGCGATAAAGAGAATATAAACCTTAATAAACTCGCGTATCGCACGGACGCGGGTTATTAATGGGTTGTAGGCCTTTTACAGAAAGGATTCCAGCAATGTCTAAGCCTCTTGGCAAGCCCGATCGTATTGTCGTCGCCCTCGGCGGCAACGCCCTCGGCAACAACCCCGTCGAGCAGATCGAGGCCGTGAGCAACACCGCCCACGCTCTCCTTGGTCTTATCGAGCAGGGCAACGAGATCATCATCACCCACGGCAACGGCCCGCAGGTCGGCATGATCCAGAACGCCTTCGCCGCTGCCCACGATGCCATCGGTACCCCCGAGATGCCGCTGCCCGAGTGCGGCGCCATGTCCCAGGGCTACATTGGTTATCACCTGCAGCAGGGCATCGGCCGCGAGATGCACAAGCGCTATAAGCGTTGGCACGCCGCCACCGTCGTCACCCAGATCGAGTGCGATCCCGACGATCCCGCGTTCAAGAACCCGACTAAGCCGATCGGTCCCTTCTACACCGAGGAGCAGGCCAAGGAGTTCATGGCCGAGGATCCCTCCAAGGTCTTCGTCGAGGATTCCGGCCGCGGCTGGCGTCGCGTCGTCGCTTCTCCCGATCCCAAGAAGATCGTCGAGGCTGACTCCATCCTCAACCTGCTCGACAACGAGTTCATCGTCATCGCCTGCGGTGGCGGCGGCATCCCCGTCGTCCGCGACTACGAGAACAAGGGCTGCTACAAGGGCGTTCCCGCCGTCATCGACAAGGACCTGGGCGGCGAGCTGCTGGCCGAGGACTGCGACGCCGACGTCCTGTTCCTGCTGACTGCCGTTGAGCATGTCGCCATCAACTTTGGCAAGCCCAACCAGGAGGAGCTCGAGGACCTCACCGCCGACGAGGCCGAGCGCCTGGCCGACGAGGGCCAGTTCGGCAAGGGTTCCATGGAGCCCAAGGTCCGCGCTGCCATCAAGTTTGCCCGTTCCCGCAAGGGCCGCACCTGCATCATCGGCGCCCTGGACAAGGCCGCCGAGACCATGGCCGGTCTCTCCGGTACCCGCATCCACGAGTAGTCTCTACTCTGTTGCATCTCTCGTGGGCGCCAGGCAAAGCGCCCACAAACTAGCCTCTCTTCATGAGCCCCGCAGTCCGCTCCGACTGCGGGGCTTTTGCTATTCACCTAGTCATTGGGGACGTTCTTAAACGACTAGTCAAACAAGAACGTCCTCAACGACTATTCATTTAAGTTTGTCCCCAATGACTGCGGAAACCCGGCACTTGGGGACGTTCCTTTCCTGCCGGCAGCTTGGGACAGTCCTTAAAGGCCACTGTCGATCAACTGCGGAAAGTGCATCCCAGGATGAACGTCCAAAACGGGATCTAGTTTCCCTTGAGGTCCTCAACGGGAAAATGCGTCCCGGAATTTGGCCGAAAAGCGGGATGTTGTTTCCCAAACGGACCGCTAGCGGAAAGCGCATCTCACCATTGAGTTCCAAAGTGGGATGCGCCTTCCGTGCCGGCAGTTCCGGGCAGTCTGGGGCCACTCATTTAAGTCTGTCCCCAATGACTATGTCCCCAATGACTAGTAGTAGGCCCACATGGCTTCGATTTCGTTGAGGACCTCCACCACGCCCCAGCGGCGGGCGCTGCGGCTGGCCGAGTTGGGGTCGTAGACGCCAATCTGGTTGGCATCGTCGATGCCGTAGAGCACGATATAGTGGCCTACGTTGGTAAACGTGCCGGGGCGCACTGCGGCGATGACGGGCGCACCCGAGCGAAGTGCTTGGGTAATCGATTCGCGATTGTTATAGAGCTGTGTTCCGTTGAGCCCCAGCTGCCACGCACCGCCTGTCATAAACGACCACTCGGTGGCACCAGTGGGGGCGTAGTTGCCGGCTTCGGCCAGTGCGCATATATCGACCGGCGTCTTATCGGTATGGCCGGTCTTAAAGATATAGACCATGGTGAGGCAAGTGGGACCGCAAGCGTTTTCGCGAATAGTGCCACCGGCATAGGGCAGCTCCGACCATGCGGGGTCAATTTGGTAGATGTGGGGCATGGTGCCGGCCTGCCACTGCGAGCGTGGGGTCGAGAACGCAAAGGAGTAACCGGGTGCGACGGGAGCTTTAAGCAGCTTGTCCTCGGCAGTGGGCTCGAGACCGGCTGATCCGTGAGAGATACAGGATCCCAAAAACACAAAGACGAGGCAGGCGGCGATGGAGCAAAGCGCAAGGCGTAGGCGGCGGGCCGGAAGCACGTGGCTTGTGGTATGCGACGCGGGGTGAGGGGCGGAATTGCCGCGATCGCGTTGAGGTCGCGAAAAGGAACGCTTAACGTAGTAGTCGGTCTTACGGCTATCGTAGCGGCGTGGCTGCGATGTGTCGGTCTGGCGTTGGCGTGTGCTCGTACTCACGCGGCCTGACCGCTGCACGGTACGGCTTTGTTTCCGCGAAGAAGTCCCGAGCTGCTCTTGGGGGCGCTGCGGGTTGTCGTTGTCGGAGGTGCTTCTGGGCGTTGGCGTGGTGCGGCCGGCAAGGCGCACGCTTTGTGGCCGTTGGTCGTCGTCATTGTATCCGTATGCCATTCGAATCACCTTGCCTCATGTGTAACTTGTCTATCCTACATAAAAAGAGGCGCGACACATGGGTATGTGCGCCAAAAGCCTGACAAATGGTATGAACGTTGCCGCGCCGCGCGCCAAGCGTCGCGGCAACAGGTATTCAAAAGCAGACAAGATGAAAGCGTCCAAGACGAATGACGTCTTCCGCCGTTCGTCCCAAAAACGGCGCCGCTCGTTTTGCAGTTCTGCCTTCGGTCGAGCCACAAGCGGCGCTGCTGTGCCAAGGCCGTATCTTAAAGCCACGAAATAAAAGCGCGCGGCAAAACAGACCGCGCAAGGGGTGACGCCAAAGAGGCGTCAATAAGGAAAGGAGGGGAACAATGGCGGACAAGAACGCAGAAGTTGCAGTCGAAGGTAACGGCGGCATGAAGAAAACGCTTTCGCTCTGGAACTTCTTCACCATCGGTTTCGGTGCCATCATCGGTACTGGTTGGGTCCTGCAGGTCGGCGACTGGATGGTCGTGGGCGGCGGTCCCGTTCCCGCTATGATCGCATTCCTCTTGGGTGCAATCTTCCTCGTGCCCGTCGGAGCTGTTTTCGGTGAGCTCACGGCTGCTATCCCCATCTCGGGCGGCATCGTCGAGTATGTCGACCGTAGCTTTGGCCGTACGCTGAGCTACATCACCGGTTGGCTCCTGGCCCTGGGCAACGGCATCCTGTGCCCGTGGGAGGCCATCGCCATTTCGACCCTCGTGTCCGAGATGTTCGGCAGCCTGCCCGGTCTTGAGTGGCTGCGCGCCGTCAAGCTCTACACCATCTTGGGCGCCGACGTTTACTTGTTCCCGACGCTAATCGCGCTCGGCTTTGCAGTCTACGTCATCTTCCTCAACTTCCGCGGTGCCAGCTCGGCCGCCAAGCTCCAGGCCTTCCTGACCAAGGCTCTGCTCTGCGGCATGCTGCTCGCCATGGGTGTCTCGCTGTTCACCGGTTCGCCGGAACACGCCATGCCCGTGTTCTCCCAGGTCACCGGTGCTGGCGGCGGCAAGCCCGCTACCGAGGGCACCAGCCTGTTCGCCGGCATCGTGTCGGTCCTGGTTTTGACCCCGTTCTTCTACGCCGGCTTCGATACCATTCCTCAGCAGGCTGAGGAAGCAGCCGAGGGCCTCAACTGGAACAAGTTCGGCAAGATCATCTCCCTGGCCCTGCTGGCCGCCGGCGGCTTCTACATGGTCTGCATCTACTCGTTCGGCACCATCCTCGACTGGCATGAGTTTGTTAAGAGCCCGGTTCCCGCGCTTGCCTGCCTCAAGGGCATCAACATGCTCCTGTACCTGGCCATGCTCGTCATCGCCACGCTTGGACCCATGGGCCCGATGAACTCCTTCTACGGCGCCACGAGCCGCATCATGCTCGCCATGGGCCGCAAGGGCCAGCTGCCCGAGAAGTTCGCCGAGGTCGATCCCAAGTCCGGCGCTCCCAAGCTCGCCTGCGCCGTTCTGGGCGTCATCACCGTCATCGGTCCGTTCCTGGGCAAGAACATGCTCATCCCTCTGACCAACGTGTCGGCTCTCGCCTTCATCTTCTCCTGCGGCATGGTCGCCCTCGCTTGCCTGCGCATGCGCTTCACCGAGCCCGACCTGCCTCGTCCCTACGAGGTGCCCGGCGGCAAGTTTGGCATCAGCCTCGCTGTCGCTGCCTGCGCCGTCATCATTGGCCTGCTCGTGGTCCCGTTCTCTCCCGCCTCCCTCAACATGGTGGAGTGGAGCATCGTGATCGGCTGGCTGGCCGTTGGCCTGGCCCTCATGGCCTTCACCAATTCCCGCAAAAAATAACGCCTAGCCGGGGCGGATCGGGTGCGCGGACCCCTCTCTTCCGCGCACCGAACCCGGCACCACTTGGGTAGCTTTGTGAGGCCATAACCCAACATGGCCTCGCCCACTATATGGATCCATAAGGAGGAACCATGTCCACTAAGTACGCAATCGTTGGCGGCAAGCTCATCGACGGTACCGGTGCCGAGCCGGTCGAGAACTCCCTCGTTCTCGTCGACGACAACGGCAAGATCGGGTATGCCGGTGCTATGCAGGACCTTCCCGAGGGCGTTGAGGTTATCGACGCCGCCGGCAAGACCGTCCTTCCCGGCCTGATCGACACCCACCTGCACTTCTCGGGCAACCTGACCGACGATGACACCGATTGGGTTATGCAGCCGCTCCTCGAGAAGCAGGCCGTCGCCGTCAAGCAGGCCTACGACTGCCTCACCCACGGCCTCACCACCGTCTGCGAGATCGGCCGCTTTGGTATCCAGATCCGTGACTGCATCGACAAGGGCGTCTTTAAGGGCCCGCGCGTTCTGGCCACCGGCCTGGGCTTCTGCCGTGTTGCCGGTCACGGTGACTCCCACCACTGCAGCCAGGAGCTCAACAAGGAATCGCATCCCTGGGGCGACCAGGTCGACGGTCCTTGGGATTTGCGCAAGGCCGTCCGTCGTCGCCTGCGCGAGAACCCCGATGCCATCAAGATCTGGGCTACCGGTGGCGGCATCTGGCGCTGGGACTCCGGTCGCGACCAGCACTACTGCTCCGAGGAGATCCAGGCCGTGATCGAAGAGGCCAAGTTGGTCGGCATCCCCGTGTGGAGCCACTGCTACAACAACCACGCCGCTGCCTACGATTCCGTCCGCTTTGGCTGCGAGCAGCTGATCCACGGTTTCGATATCGATGAGCGCACCATGGACCTCATGGCTGAGCAGGGCACCTTCTTCACGCCGACGATCGCCTTCCTGCCCACCTGGTACGCCACCTATCCGCCCGTCTACGTCCCCGAGCTGCACGACAAGTACGAGGGCACCCTGGTCGAGAAGGAGCTGCAGCGCAACTACGACTGCCTGCGCGAGGCCAAGAAGCGCGGCGTCGTCATGACGATCGGCTCCGACTCCTTCTCCTTCGTCACCCCGTACGGCACCTGCTCCATCGAGGAGATGTACGAGTTCGTCGACAAGATCGGCTTCACCCCGGTCGAGACCATCACCTGCGCCACCCTCAACGGTGCCAAGATGTGCCACATCGAGGACGAGACCGGTTCCATCGAGGCCGGCAAGTGCGCCGACCTGCTGGTCGTCAACGGTGACGTCGCCGCCGACATCCACGTGCTCAACACCGACAACATGGACGTCATCATGAAGGACGGCTGGATCGTCGAGGCTGGCACCTTTGGCGAGGCCAACAAATACAGTGCCTAAGATACCGTTTGTCGATGGCTGGATGTAAAACACAGTTTTTGATTGCATAATGCAATGGAGAGGGTCGCTTGCGGCCCTCTTTATTGCTATGGGTGCGGTAGACAAAAGGGGATGACGGTGGATTTAAACAGGCTGATTCTGGGCAAGAGCTACAACTCGACCAAGGTCTTTCGTACGGCCCAGCATGTGGTCCAGGCCATCCTGCTCGGTGTTGTCGTTCCGGCGCTTATCCTGTTGCTTATCTGGGATTTAACCGATAATCCCAATCCCGTTCCGGGCGTTGTCGTTATTGCCGGCCTGGTCATGCTGTGCTTCTTTTTCTCGTATGTCTTTGTGGTCCCCGACGACCTCACATCGAGCGCAACCGACCGTACACTCGCCATCGCATCAAAAATATTCGGCTACACGTCGCGTGGCCTTACGCCCGAAGCTGCCCTGGGCGCCTCCAAAATCATTCTGTCCGAAACTATCGCCTCGGCCATCTGCTTCACCGACGGCAAGCAGGTGTTGGCAAGTTGGGGCGAGGATTCGACAAAGTGTCCCGCCGGCACCCCGGTCGTGCTCAAGACCACGCTCAGTGTGATTGAGACGGGCGAGCAGAGCGTGTTTTCGCGTGACACCTCCAATGAGACGGGTGGCTATTTTCCCCGCCTGCGCGCCGGTATTGTCGCACCGCTTACCGTGCGCGGGCATTGCGTGGGTACGCTCGAGCTGTACTATCCCCGCCTGAGCAGCATCGATATGCGCCAGACGGCGTTGGCCTCGGGCTTTGCCGATCTCATTTCCACGCAGCTCGCCAGCTTTGAGCTCGAGCGCCAGGACGAGCTTACGGCCCGCGTGGAGCTGCGCGCCCTGCAGTCGCAGGTCGACCCGCATTTTCTGTTCAATACCATCAGCACTATCGTGTCGCTCGTGCGAACCGAGCCCGACAAGGCGCGATCGCTGCTGATCGACTTTTCCAATTACTATCGTCAGACGCTTTCTGACTCCGATACGCTCACCACGCTCGAGCATGAGGTGGAACAGGGCACTCGTTATATCAATCTTATGCAGGCCCGGTATGGCGACGGCCGTCTGCGCGTTTCGGTCGACATCGACTTTGAGGTGCGCGACAGCATGGTGCCGCCGTTTATCTTGCAGCCGCTGCTCGAAAACTGCATCAAGCATGCGCAGCGCGAGACCGAGCCGCTTTCTATTCGTGTTGGGGCTTTTGAGACCGATGACGGCTTGGAGATCATCGTCGAAGATGACGGCATCGGTATGAGCGAAGAAGTCTGCGCGCACCTGTTTGAGCAGCATCGCCGAGAGGAGCCCGAGAGCATTACCGCCGACGGCTCCATCAAGCGAGGCTGCGGCCTGGCGCTCTTCAACGTGCTTCAGCGCATCCATTTCTTTTACGGGGAAGATTCTGGCATGCGCGTGAAGTCCCAGGAGGGCGCGGGAACGCAGGTCATCGTCGAGCTGAACGGCGAGCCGCATGAGCCGGCGCCGATGACGGTGTAGCACGCGGTTGGATTGAGAGAAAAAGAGGGGAAGCGCATATGTCCGAGGGATGGAACATCTTGGTGGTTGATGACGAGCCTCCTATTAGGGCTGAGCTACGTTATCTGCTGGAAAAGGATGCACGTGTGGGCCAGATTGCCGAGGCGGGCAATGTCACCGAGGCCGTGGAGTCGATTCTGTCGAACAAGCCCGACGTGCTGTTTTTGGATATCACGATGCCCGGCCGCTCGGGAATTGAGCTAGCCGAGACCCTGCAAAACCTAAAGACGCCGCCGGTGGTGGTGTTTGTGACGGCGTTTGCAGAGTTCGCGGCCGACGCGTATAACCTCGATGCTGTCGACTATGTCGTCAAGCCGGTCGAGGACGCGCGCCTGTCGAAGGCGCTCGACAAGATCGAAACCGCCCTGGGTGTTCGTCGCGCTGTCCATACCCCGCGCCAGCCCCTTCGCCTGACGGTGGACCGCGGGGGTAAAAAGGTGTTCATCCCCGTGGCGGATGTCTGCTACTTTGAGGCGCGCGCCGACTTTTGCAATGCGGTCTGTGCCGAGGGGACATACCTGATCAATGAGTCGATTTCCTCGCTCGAGCGTCGCTTGGCCTCCGAGGGCTTTATCCGCGTCCATCGCAGCTATCTGGTCAATTTGGAAGACGTGCACAATGTTGAGATTGGCTCCACGGGGTTGATGGAGCTCAGGCTCGACCGCGTGAGCTCGACGGTGCCGGTGTCCCGTCGTCGTGCCGCTGAGGTCAAGTCGCACCTGGGACTTGCGTAAGAGGCTTGCGTGCCGTCGTTTACCGCCGTGGGTTTGGCATGACCGTGCGGTGGGCATAATGGGTGGCATCGAATGAAATCGAAAGGATCATTATGCCTGCGCTCATTACGCATCATCTGTTTGGCGAGGAAAGCATCGACCGTCTTCCGCAGGGCGTTATCACGTCCGACGAGGAGCGTATTGCCTTTATCCTGGGCAACCAGGGCCCCGACCCGTTTTTCTTCCACATGCTCACGCCGCGCGTTTCCGATTGCACGTTGCTTGCTCAGGTCATGCACCGCTCGCGTATGTCGCGCCAGTTATCGTGTCTGCGCGACGGCGTGTCGCACCTGCAACCGCGCGATGCCAACCTGGGTCGCGCCTTTGCGCTGGGCCTGCTGTCGCACTATGTGCTCGACCGCAATGCCCACCCCTTTGTCTACGAGCAGCAGTTTGGCATTGTGGACTCCGATCCCGAGCTCGAGGCTTCGGGCAGCCAAGTTCACGCCGTGCTCGAAAGCGACCTGGACGTGCTGATGCTGCAGCTCAAGCGCGATGGGGCAACGGTCGAGGATTATCCGCCGGCGGGCGAGATCGTTACGACCGACCGCATCAATCGTGTTGCCGGCGTGCTGATGAGCTACGTCGCCGGGCGCGTGTACGGTATCGATATCCCGGCGGGGGAGTACGCCGGCGCCGTAGCCGACATGCAGCTGCTCTACCGCACTATCGAGCCGGCCGGTTCGGCCAAGACGCGCGCGATTGCCCTGATCGAGGGCTTGGTGCACGATTATTCGCTGCTCGACGGCCTTGCGCACCGTGTGACGACCGAGCTGCCCGAGCGTACCGGCAACCTGGGCCACTTGGCATGGAAGAACCCCTTTACCGACGAGGTCTCGAACGAGAGTTTCCCCGAGGTCTTTGACCGCGCGCTGGTCGATTACGAGTGCACGGTCGCCCGCTTTATCGAGACCGGCGATATGGAAGCCGTGACCAACCATGTCAATTACAGCGGTCGCGTGCTCGGCGCCGACGAGGAGTTCGACCGCGAGGAGTAGGGCTCGTGCGTGCCCCTTTGCCGAATCCTTACCGGCGCCTCTGGACAATTGGGGTACGATGAACTAACTGCATATCGGGCGAATACGAAGGGGCCCTGTCCATGAAATACACCAAGCTCGAGCGTAACTGGGTTATGTACGATGTGGGCAACTCGGCCCTCGTGCTGCTCAATACCTCGGTGGTGCCCATCTACTTTAACGCCATCAATACCGGTGCTTCCTCGGCAGACCTGGTGGTCGCTTGGGGCAACGCTCAGACGATTGCCTCGCTGGTCATTGCCATGCTCATGCCCATTCTGGGCGCGCTTGCCGATTACGCCGGCAACAAGATCAAGTTCTTCTTGGGCTTCTTCCTCACGGGCCTGGTTCTTTGCCTGGCGCAGGCTATCCCAATGTCCGCCATGGCATTTTTGACTGTGTACGTGCTGTGCACCATCGGCCTCAACTCTTCTATGACGTTCTACGACGCTATGCTGCCCGACATTACCACCGACGAGCGCATGGACGTCGTGTCCAGCTCGGGCTATGCCTGGGGCTACATCGGTTCCACTGTGCCGTTCATCATCTGCCTGGCGCTTATCATGGGTGGTCCCGCTCTTGGTGTCCCCACCATGCTGGCAACGCGTCTGTCGTTTATCATCACTGGTGCCTGGTGGCTCATCTTTACCCTGCCGCTCATTCGCACCTATAAGCAGAAGTACGGTCGCGAGCGCGGTCCCGAGGACACTATCGGCCACATCGTGGGCGGCGTGTTCTCCGAGGTCGGACACACCATGCGCGAGATCGCCCACAACAAGACCGTGCTGGTCTACATGATCGCGTTCTTCTTCTATATCGACGGTGTGCACACGGTCATTTCCATGGCAACCAGCTACGGATCGGCCTTGGGCATCGATTCGACCCAGTTGGTCCTGGCGCTGCTCGTCACGCAGTTCGTGGCCTTCCCGTCCGCCATCATCTACGGCAAGCTCGCCGGTCGCGTGGGCACACTCAATATGATCTTGGTGGCCGTCGCCGCCTATATGGGCATTGTGCTGTTCGCCGCGTTCTTCCTAAAGACCGCCTTTGAGTTTTGGGTGCTTGCCATTATGGTCGGCCTGTTCCAGGGCGGCGTGCAGGCGCTCAGCCGCAGCTACTTTGGCCGCATTATTCCCAAGGAAAAGTCCAACGAGTACTACGGCTTCTTTGATATCTTTGGCCGCTATGCAAGTGTTATGGGCACCTTCCTGGTGTCGGTCGTCACCTCGCTGACCGGCAACCCGTCGCTGGGCGTCCTTTCCATTGGTGTGCTGCTGGTCGTTGGCTTTATGCTGCTGGTCCGCCTGTCCCGCATGACTCGGGCGGCAGAGCATGCCGCATAGGAGTGAGCGGCTATTGTGCCTGTCCACGGTACTCTTTTGGGGTTATCCGCAATAAACATTGCGACTTGCGAGCAATGATTTGCCCAAGTGGGTATGATGGAATCAGCTAGGTCGCGGGGCGTCGCCTGTGTTTGGCGGCGTCCCGTTTTTGTGTTGCAGGGAGGGTAAGGCATGAACGCCACGGTCGTGATTCCAACGTATTGGGCGGGCGATGACGCTCGCGCAAACGCCCCTGGCACCTATGACCATTCGACACGACTCAACGCCGACAATCCCGAACTCGACCGCTGCCTGGCCTCGCTTGAGCAGGTGCGCGACATCCCGCGCATCATCCTTTTGGTGGTCTGTCCCGTTTCTGCCACAGCCGATGTGTCGCTGCGCGTGCACGAGATTGTCGACGCGCATCCCACGCTCAAGGTCACCGTTGTTACCAACACCCAGGCCTCGCGCATCGCAGACCGGGTTGCTCAGATCGCGCCCAAGGGTTCGGGCGAGTGCGTGAGCCTGCGAGGCTACGGTGCCATCCGCAACATGGGGCTGGCCTGCGCTGCGGTGCTGGGGCATGACGCGGTTATCTTTTTGGATGACGATGAGACTGTCATCGACGCCGACTTTATGAAGCGCGCGACCTATGCGTTGGGGCAGCAGACGCGTCAGGGCTTGCCGATCTTGGTCAAGAGCGGCTATTTCTACGATCGCGACGGCTCGCCGTTGGCTCCCACGGACAAGGCGGGCATCTGCCATCGTTGGTGGACCAAGCGCATCGAGTTCAACCGTTGGATGAAAAAGGCGCTCTCGGGCACCCGCATCTCGCGCTCCAACTACGTGTGCGGCGGCCTGATGGCCCTGCACGCCCGCGCCTTTACGCGTGTGGCCTTTGACCCGTTTATCACCCGCGGCGAGGACTTGGATTACCTCTTTAACATGCGCATGTTTGGCTACGACGTGTGGTTCGATAACGAGTGGACCGTGCGCCATCTGCCTCCGGAGTCCGAAAAGCGCTCACCGCGCTTTATGCAGGATGTATACCGTTGGTACTACGAACGGGCCAAGTTGACATTCGCCGCGCATCAAAAGGAGCTCATTCCCGTTACGGCGGCATCGCTCATGCCCTACCCGGGCCCGTGGATTTCGCGCGAGCTCGACGACCGCGTGCGCAAGACCGCTATGGTCCGCAGCGTGTTTACCCGCGAGCATGAGGGCTACCTGCGCATCTGGCGCCATGGTATCGACGAGGCAAAGGCCTATGCGCGCCAAAACGCTGCAAGCTATCTGCGTTTCCAGAGCTTTTGGCCCAAGATCATGGACGGGCTTTGGCGTGACGCACAACTGATCAGTATCCTGGAGGGGGTCGAATGATCGACCGCCGCGCCCAGCGCGATAGTTCAATATCAATCTTTCGCATCATTGCCGTTGCCTGCGCCATTTGCGTGCTGGTGTACTTTATTTTTGCCTTGGTGACCGGTATCGAGCCGATCGCCACGGTGATTGCCTGCGCGCTGCTGTGCATCTTTCTGTGCATTTTTATCTTTTTGACGCTCAATCCCGATTCGGTGCGCTCCCAGTACACCGAGGAGACGCTCTCGGTGGCCTCGGCCATGCTCGAGGACATTAAGGGCGGTCTGACGCAGGAGTCGGCGCGTTTGGTGTGCCGGCGCATTTTGCCCGAGACGCGCGCCATGACGGTGGCCATCACCGACGAGGACAACGTGCTTGCCTGCGCGGGCGAGTTTGAGGAAAAACTGCTGCCCGATACTCCCATCCACACGCTTGCCACACGCTACGTTATCGAACATGGCATCGTGCAGTCGTTCAACCGTATGGTGGATGTCGTGGGCTCGGACGGCTCGCACAACCAAGTCCCCGCCGGCATTATCGCCCCCATCAAGGTGGGCGATCGTACCGTCGGTACGCTCAAGTTCTACTACAAGACCCCGCGCGCCGTCGACCGTACCCAGTACGCGCTTGCCTCGGGCTTTGCCGAGATCTTGTCCACACAGCTCGCCATCCACGAGCTCGAGGTACAAAAGGAACTCACGGCGCGCGCCGAGGTGCGTGCGCTGCAAGCGCAGATTAACCCGCACTTCCTGTTCAACACGCTGAACACCATTGCATCGTTTACGCGCACCGACCCGCTGCGGGCCCGCGAACTGCTTCGTGAGTTCTCATCGTTCTATCGTGCCACGCTCGACAACTCGGGATCGCTTATTCCGGTCTCGCGCGAGGTCGCACAGACCAAGCGCTACCTTACCTTTGAGAAGGCCCGCTTTGGCGAGGACCGCGTGCTTGCGACGTTCGATGTGTCCGAGGACGTGGAAGATACGCTGGTGCCGGCGTTCGTGATCCAGCCGATTGTCGAGAACGCCGTGCGTCATGGTATGGGCGACGACGACGCCCTGAGGATCGACGTGACCGTTCACCAAGACGGCGAGGATGCAATCTTGATTGCCGTGGCCGATAATGGCGTGGGCATGGATGAGGGTACCGCCGCCAGACTGTTTGACGAGCGCTCTGCCCGTCCCGACGCCAGCTCTCCCCAGGGTGGCGGCGCCGGTGTGGCCATGCACAATATTTCGGAGCGCATCCATCGCTTTTTTGGGCCGCACTCCTATACGCGTGTCGAATCGGCGCCGGGCAAGGGCACCAAAGTGCTTCTTCATCTTGATTTGTCAGAGAGCATCTTTGACATTCAAGAGTAAAATAAAAGGCTACGGGCTCAACGTCATGCGACGGATGCCCGGCGTAGTTAGTTGACGAAAGGTTTTATCCCTATGCTGCGTGCGATGATTGTGGATGATGAAGCGCCGGCTCGCTCGGAGCTTCGCTTCTTGCTCGAGCAAACGGGCAAGATCGGCACGATCACGGAGGCGTCGAGCGTCCGCTCCGCCATCGAGATGCTTATGGAAAGTCGCGTGGATGTCGTGTTTCTCGATATCTCGATGCCCGGTGCCTCGGGCCTGCAACTTGCCGAGGCGCTGCATAAGCTCAAAAATCCGCCGGCGATCGTGTTTGTGACTGCGTATAGCGACCATGCGGTCGAGGCATTCGACGTGGATGCCGTCGATTATCTGATGAAGCCGGTCGAGGAAGCTCGCTTGGATCGCGCGATCGAGAAGGTCATGCAACGCGCCAAGCCGGTTACGGACAGCAAGGTGACCATCGAGCGTATCCCGGTGGAAAAGGGCGGCCGCAAGGTGCTCATTCCCGTGGACGACATTCGCTTTATCATGGCCAAGGACGATTACTCCTGCATCTATACCGTCGATGATCGCTTTTTGTCGACGACCTCGCTGGCGCAGTTTGAGGCCAAGCTCTGCGACTTTGGCTTCTTCCGTGTTCACCGCCGCTATATCGTCAACTTGGCGTGCGTTACGGACGTCGAGACGGTGCCCTCGGGCGCCATCCAGCTGGGCATTACGGGCGTCGACGAACGCGTGCCGGTTTCGCGCCGCCGCGTCGTGCCGCTCAAGAAGGCCTTGAGTCTCTAGCACACTGGCCCCGCAGCCCTGTAGACCCATCGTCTGCGGAGCCGTGGGGCCTTTTTTGTATGTATCTGCCGAATCGTTTTTTGCGGAAGGGATCCCATGAACAGCGCAAGCGCCAAGCGTATCGACATCATCTCGGACACCCACGGCTATTTATCGCCTGCGCTCTTGGATGAGCTTGAGGGCGCAGACCTGATCATCCACGCCGGCGACCTCACGTCAGAGATGGACTACGAGCACCTGTGCACCATCGCCCCTGTGCGGGCCGTATTGGGCAACAACGATTACTACCGCGACTACGGCCCCGATGTAGACCGTCTTGCGCTCTTTACCTACGAAGGCCTCAAATTCGCCGTAGCCCACTACCGCGAAGACCTTCCGGTGGGATCCGTAGACGTAGCCATCAACGGCCACACCCACGTAGCCAAAGAAGCCCAAGTGGGCCGCTGCCTAGTCCTCAACCCGGGCAGCGCCAGCTACCCCAGAGGCACCCGAGGCCCCACCATGGCCAGAATGCTCGTCAAAGACGGCAAGATCATAAGCACTAAATTTATTGATCTAGAGTAACCACAATAAAAACGGGGGATGCAGATGCGTCCCCCGTTTCCATTTGAGCCAATGGCCGAGCTTCAACAAAAACCTTAGACAACCCCGCCGCGGAGAACGGGGCCGCCGAGCCGCGAAGCGGCGAGCAACAACAACGGCTCGAACAATGTGACGGCAGGGAGGGCTTCCGGGGCTGAGGGCGGGGGTTAAGTTTGTCGCGAGTTCCGCACGCAAAGGAAAGCACTTAATGTGCTTTCCGTCTTGCGCAGGACTGTAGAGCAGCAAACTTAACCCCCGCCCTCAGCCCCGGAAGCCCTCCCGGATGGCCCCAAAAAATTTTTCAAAAAAGTTGTTGCGCGCCGGACAGACTTCTGTGTATACTAATCCCCGCAGCGCACGCGAGCGGAAACAAACGCGAACGCCTGCCTGGGGAGTTAGCTCAGTTTGGTTAGAGCGCCGGCCTGTCACGTCGGAGGTCGCGGGTTCGAGCCCCGTACTTCCCGCCAACGCAATTAAAGCCACGTCTTCGGACGTGGCTTTTTGCGTTTGATGCACTTTGTTTCGATAGAACGATCGCCCTGGCGCATCTTCGCCCAGAATCCCCGCGCCTTCGGGAACGCAAGTAAAATCTAATAAGTCTATCTGTCTGAACAACAGCTTTGTTGCGCAACACCTGTTCAACGAGACAGGGGGTTAGGTTATACTAAATTGCACTGTAGGCCGCATCTGATGCATTTCGCTCCAAGCGCGGCACTCAGTGGATATCCGATTTACCATTTGGATGTCCTGCGGTCATTTAGCGTCTCGACACAAGCTCGGCCCCGGAGCTCGTTCGAGCTGTTCGTATTCCTTGAAAGGGGAAAAATGGACATATCGAGGAAGACTGATTACGCCCTTCGTATGCTGGCGATGCTTGCCGAGGATCCGGAGCGTTTGCTTTCTGTTCGCACCGCTGCCGAAGAGGTCAATGTTCCGTATTCGTTTGCCCGCTCGATTCAGCACGGTTTGGTCCAGGCCGGTATTGTGGAGAGCCTGCGTGGCGTCCACGGTGGCATGCGTCTCAAGGTCAGTCCGGACGACGTCACCATCCGCCAGGTCGTCGAGGCCGTTCAGGGCCCTATGGTTATGAATGATTGCACCGCACCCGATGGCGACTGTGCACGCATGGGCACGTGCTGCTATCATCCCCTGTGGGCCGGAGCTCAAGCGTTGATGCGCGATTACCTCGATTCCGTTTCGCTCGGCGACATCGTCGCTCACCGCCAGTTCCCGGCCGTCGATCCCAAATTCGCCGACCGCGAAGCGTTTCCCGAGTACGCCACCTGCGCGTGCGCTTGCCGGGAGGAATAGCGCCGCATAAGGAGCATAGATATGATTCAGGACCCCTTTCGTTCGATGATTCGTTCGGAAGGGGTCCTGCGTTATCGCGACCTTCCGTGGCGCCGCACGCGCGATCCGTACATCATTTGGCTTTCTGAGGTCATGCTGCAGCAAACACAGGTACCACGCGTGGAGACGCGTATGCCGGCGTGGCTCGATCGCTTTCCGACCGTGCAGGCGCTTGCCCAGGCCGCGCCTTCCGATGTTTTGGACGCTTGGCAGGGCATGGGCTACAACCGACGCGCTCTGGCGCTTCACGGGGCCGCTCAACGGGTCGTAGAGGATTGGGGCGGGGAGTTTCCGCACGAGACGCGTGACTTGGTCGCTCTGCCTGGTATTGGCCCGGCAACGGCGCAAGGTATCCGGTCGTTTGCGTTTGATCTTCCGGGCGTGTATCTGGAGACCAACGTGCGCACGGTCTTTCTGCATCACTTCTTTCCCGATGTACCGGCTGTTCCCGATCGCGAGCTGGTGCCGCTGATTCAGGCGGCCTGTCCGGCGGCCCCCGGTGCGGCGACCGACGAGATCGCTCCCTTTGCCGTGCCGCTCGATGATGCCGATACGCCGCGCGCGTGGTATTACGCGTTGCTAGATTACGGCGCATATCTAAAAAAGACGTTGCCCAATCCGTCCAGGCGCTCGGCGGGCTATAGCCGTCAATCAAAGTTTGAGGGCTCACGTCGCCAAAAGCGCGCGCATATCGTGCGCATGTTGCTGGCAGCGCGCGATGGCCAGCCGGCGGGGATTACGCTTGCTGATGCCGTGGTGGGCGTTAACGAGATGGAAGCGGCGGCTGGGCGTGGACCGGTCGAGCGCGAGCTTGTCGCGGACATTCTGGCCGACCTGGAGCGTGAGGGCTTTTGCCGAGCCGAGGGCGATCGCTGGCTGAGCATCTAGCCCGTGCAAATCTGAAGAACAGGATTGTAAGGTTTAGATTTTCGGCATGAGGGCATCCTAAAGACGAGGCCGCTCGAAGCCTACGGGCGGCATGCGTTGAAGGGAAGTACACCTATGGATTTTGAGAATTCTCAAACCAAGAAGAACCTCGAGACCGCTTTTGCCGGTGAGTCCCAGGCACACACCAAGTATCGCTACTATGCCTCCAAGGCCAAGAAGGACGGCTACGTTCAGATCTCGAACATCTTTGCCGAGACGGCTGGCAACGAGTCCGAGCACGCCAAACTGTGGTTTAAGTATCTGCACGATGGCGCCGTTCCCGGCACTCTGGATAACCTGCGCGATGCCGCCGCGGGCGAGAACTACGAGTGGACCGAGATGTACGACGAGTTTGCCAAGACCGCCGATAAGGAGGGCTTTGCCGAGATCGCCGCGAAGTTCCGCGGCGTCGCTGCCGTCGAGAAGGCTCACGAGGAGCGCTACAACAAGCTCGTCGAGCGCATCGAGTCGGGCGAGGTGTTTGAGCGTGAGGGCGTAAAGGTGTGGAAGTGCCTGAACTGCGGGCACCTGCATGTGGGTGCCGAGGCGCCTGAGGTGTGCCCGGTGTGCAACCACCCCAAGGCGTACTTTGAGGAGCAGGTGGTGAACTACTAGCGCTTGGCGCTAGCATGAGCTGGGCCGGGAGGGCCGGACTACCTTCCCTCCTCGCTCACGGCTTCGCAGGGCAACTGCTGGTTTCACCGCTCCGGGCGTCAGACCCGCGGCGCATCCCTTTCCCTCTCGCTCACGGCTTCGCAGAGTCGCGCGAGGCAAAGGCATACGCCGCGGGTCTGACGGCGCGGGCTTGCCAACGAGTTTTGGCTAATAGATTGGTTTGCG